>NZ_JBHUEO010000007.1:0-95136 GCF_042680885.1 Siminovitchia sediminis
GACGAAGTGACCTCCGCTCTGGACCCCGAGCTGGTCGGGGAAGTGCTTAATGTCATCAAGGACATCGCCCATACGAGCAATATGACGATGATTTTGGTAACACATGAAATGGATTTTGCCCGTGAGGTTTCTGACCGCGTCGTTTTTATAGACAAAGGAAAAATTGTGGAGCAGGGAGCGCCGGAAGAAGTTTTGGAGAATCCAAAAACCGAAAGGCTGCAGACGTTTCTTCAAACATTCCGTCATGGTTATTAAAACAGAAGATTGATATGCAGAAAAGCTGTACAGAAAGTCATGTATCATTGACCTTCTGTAACAGCTTTTTCCTTTTTATATTGGCTCTATACTAAATGTTGGGTCTCCGAACAATTTGCACAAAAAAACACACGCAAACATGCAGTTCTTTTATACTGGAATTGTGGAAAAACAAGCAAAGATTGAAGTTGCGTGCAAATGAATCTTACCATAAAAGTCCCCGGCCTTGAAGATGTATGGATCACTAAAGTAGAAGAAGTGGACGATCGCATTGCCCTTCGTGTAGAAAGGGTGTAAGGTTGCACAGAAGTCCAAGCAGCGGCAAGAGAATAAGTTGGTGGGTTATCGCAAAAAGTTTCATAAATGAATTTAAAATTTCAAAAATGAAAGTACATTTAAAAAATTAAAACTAAGGAAAGCGGAAAATCCGATTATAATATCTATTTTTGAACATTTTTGTTGGCGTGTTATTTGCAAAATATTAGAAATATTCAGGAGGGGGGTGAATGATGAATGTTAACATTAATAAATGGAAAGGAGGTGTACGTATGAAAGACATTTCTAATAATATTGGACTCACTAAGAGTAACGGTCGACTTTCGAACCCCAACGACTATCAGGACAAAGGTAACGATTGGTATGAATACTACGATAACAAACGACGTCATGAAATTCTTTCAATCCTTCGTAAACATCCTGAGATTATTAAAGAACATGAAGAGAATCCCCTAGGATATAGAAAACACCATAGCTTGTTGCTTCAAAGAGTCTTAAATTATTTCCGAATGCAACCAGTCTTGGGAAAATATTTTATCTATTCTGATGATTACTGGAAGGAATACCGAATTGCAGTGAACGTCGAACTCGGTCAAAGGCCCAAGATCCTGGAAGAACCGGTATTCGACTCTGAGGAGGAGGCTATGCATGCTGTGTTCTTGAAAAGAATAGAAGATCTGGAAAAACTCACGACAAGAAGCTGAAAGTTAATCAACTTTGCTTAGATCTCAAGAGTATTAAACATTTTTTCTTAGAACAGGAGCGTTAATAACATGTCAAAGATCAGTATTCGTGGTTATACCGATCGACCTAGCGTTGCATCGGGTGAATCGATTAAGTTTCATGTTTCGGCCGATTCTCCAGGTGAGTACCAGGTAGATATAGTTCGCCTCATTAATGGTGATACTAATCCGAATGGACCAGGGTTTAAAGAAGAAGTGGTTGAAGAAATCCCGAGTAGTATGTACCCTGCACGATTTCAACGTACTCAATTCGGAAGTTATATCGAGATTCCTGACAATGACAAGTTGCACATGCTGGGGTCCTTTTCAGTGCACGCATTTATTTGGCCGACAACGCCTTCGCGTGGACGCCAGGGAATTGTCTCACGCTGGGACGAGCAGAACCAATGTGGGTGGGCATTAACGATTGAGGACGGTTGCCTTGCATTTTCAATTGGTGATGGAAATGGAAATGTTGACCGTGTTATGAGTGATCGCCCCCTTTTTGAAAAAGTATGGTACTCGATTACAGTGGTATATGACGCTGATGCTAGAAAGCTATCACTCTATCAAAAATCAGTGATCAACCGTGTTAATAGCGTGTTTGGTCATGTCGTACCACTAGATTCAGACACCTCCGTTCAAATGAACACACAGATACATCCGCAAAATGCCAGGGTTCCAGTTTTAATTGCTGGTCTTACGGAAGCCAGATTTGGAGATGGTGGCCGAACATGGTGCATAGCTAATTACAATGGAAAGATAGATGCTCCTAAAGTCTACAACCGGGCTTTGAATGCTGATGAGGCACTCAGACTATCTAAGGGTGAAAATGTCGACCCTACCGCTCAGGCAGCCCATTGGGACTTCTCTTCAGGTATCGGAAGTAATGGTATTCCAACAGACCATGTTGAAGATATTTCTAGTAATAATCTCCATGGACAATGTGTTAATCAACCTGATCGTGGCATGACTGGTTGGAACTGGGACGGGCACGAAGATCACTTTATTCACTGTCCTGAGCAGTACGGGGCTATTTGGTTTCACGAGGATTCATTAGATGATTGTCGTTGGGATTGTGATTTCGAGCTAAAGATCCCTGAAAGTTTAAAGAGCGATTGTTATGCGGCACGTATAAGGAAAGGTGACGCTGAGGACTATATACCATTCTTTGTTTTACCACCACGGGGTACTGCAACGTCCAAGATCCTAGTTCTTTTTAGTACCTTTAGTTATCTTGCATATGCAAACGAACAGATTATACAGAAGGCTGATATAGGACAAGCAGTAGTAGGTCACGTCCCAGTACTTAACGAACACGAACTAGAGCTCCATGAGAACTTAGAAAACTACGGTCTATCAACCTATGACGCTCATGTGGATGGACGGGGGGTGATGTATAGTACATGGAGAAGACCTATACTTAACATGCGACCTAAACGTCGTCAAGGGTTCGGATCGGTTTGGGCATTCCCTGCTGACTTGCACCTTGTGGATTGGCTAAATGCCCAAGGTTATGAATATGACATTGCTACCGAACACGACCTCATGGAACAGGGGAAGGACCTCTTACAACGCTACAATGTAGTGCTTACTGGTTCCCACCCTGAATACTATTCAGGTGCAATGCTTGACGCATGGGAAGACTACTTGTGTGCAGGTGGACGTGGTATGTATCTCGCAGCAAACGGATTCTATTGGGTTACCTCAGTACATCCGGAAAAGCCATGGGTAATAGAGGTACGCAAAGAACTGGGTGTAACTGCCTGGAATTCACCTCCCGGTGAGTTATATCATAGTACTACTGGAGAGCGAGGTGGGCGATGGCGAGCCCGTTCAAGACCACCTCAAAAGATCTTTGGGACTGGCATGACCAGTTACGGATTTGATCATTCTGGATACTATGTTCAGATGCCTGATAGCCAAGATGAGAGAGCCGCTTGGATATTTAAAGGTATCAATCCTGATGAGAGAATCGGCGACTTTGGTCTCGTTGGTGGAGGGGCCGGTGGGTATGAACTCGACCGTTACGATCTTTCGCTCGGTACACCACCACACACATTACTTCTTGCGAGTTCGGAAGGTCACAGTATAAACTACACTGTAATCCCTGAGGACAAGGCCTTTCCACATGCTGGGATGAATGGTGGAGAGCATCCATTAGTCCGTGCCGATATTACTTACTTTTCAACTGCTAATGGTGGTGGAATGTTCAGTACATCATCAATTTCATGGCTTGGCAGTCTATCTGAGAATAACTACAATAATAATGTCTCGCAGATGACAAAGAATGTTTTGACGCAGTTCATGAAAGATGAAGCAGCTCCAGTCGTATGAGAAAGGCAAATAGTTCAGTAGAATAGCACTCAGGCTGTACTCTGTACGTTTAGCATGTCAGTCTCTAAAAAAAGAAAAGTTGCAAACTGCGAAGGCTGAAGTAGCAATTAAACTACAAACTAACATTAGTAGTACAAACCAAAGGCAAGGTTTGTACTACTACTATTTTTCATAGGAAGAAGTGCGCTTTTATTTTCAATAATTAAATCACAATAAACAGATGACCTGGCATGCATAAATGCTTGTAGAGATTAATGCCTACTTCATTTACAAGCTGAGCAGGGTAAGAATATGCCATACCTAATGTTACTGTTAATGGCTGGCGTAGTCGGCCACCCCTGCTGCCACCTGTAGAAGAAGATCGGATAAATATTTTTCATTTGACAACAAAAGGTCCTCTTCGGGATTTGTCATAAAACCGAGCTCCAGTAATATGACGGGAACCCGGGACCAGTTGAAACCAGACAAATCCTCTCTTGGAAAAAGCCCATTTCCAAGAAGGGTATAGTTCTTCTCCGATACCCGATGAACAATCATTTGCCCGGCTTGAAAGCTATCTTCATAAATTTTTGCTGTATAAGGATTGTTTTGACCGGGGACTAAAACAGAAAACCCTCTCGTATCCTGGTTTTCTGCTCCGTCTGCATGGATGCGGATAAAGAGATCCGCTTTGTTTTGATTAGCCATTTCTGCACGCTCTCTATTACTGATATCCACATCATGGGAAGTCCTTGTCATGACCACCTGAATGCCTTTCTTTTCCAAAAGTTCTTTAAGAATAACGGCAGCTTCTAAGTTCAGTACATACTCTGGTTTACCTGTAGTAACACCTGTTGTTCCATATGTTACTTTGTTCTTTGTTTCTGCAGCACCGGGGCCGATGGGCTCCTGTTCCAGATTGGCATTTGCCTGATGCCCTGGATCAATACAAACAAGAAAGGAGGACTTGCGTTTTGTCTCATTGGTCGCGGAATCAACTCGATTTGGCTGTTTTCCTTTGTGACTGGTCTGTTCGGCCTTTCCTTCTTCGCTCGTGTTTTCAGCTTCTTTCGGATATTGCTTTGTTTCATTTAACGTCTTCAGCAGGCCTTTTTCTGTTTTGGCATTCAAGAACAATAAAGTGGCCGAGACCAGTATTGTTACACATGCAAGAGTTATGATAAAACGACGCATGGGGGTTTCTCCTATTCGAACGACTTTATAAAATTGACATTATGCTCTTCAACTGCGGTTAGATCCCCTTTGTAGTTCGGGTTTCGAGTGTACCAAGCCTGTCTGTCAAAATAATTTTGAAGGTCCTTAGATTTAAAGATATATCCATGTCTGGCGTAAATTTCATTACGAGCCAGTCGGAGCTCCTCTTTGGACATTCCCTTGATATCCTCAAACTGCAAGTAAGCGTAGTCACTGTACGGAATTAAATAATAAGAGTATGATGGTTTCGAAGTTTCCACTTCTTTATAAACAACAACGGTTTCCTGTTTCTGCTCTTGGGATTCTTCCTTTTTATCATTGGTTTTGCCCGTGTTCATGGACACTTCAAACCTATCTTTTGTTCCTGCCAGATCTATCGTCAGTTCATCTTCTTTTTCATCGCTTACACCTTTAAAAGTGTACGATCCGAGCAAAAGCGGGCCAAATTCTATTTTATCCTCTCCGCTCTCCAATACGCCGATTTCCCTATCATTTAAGTAAACGGTAGAAGGCCCAACAGAACTTTTTAATACAGCATAGTAGCTTTTTGTATCTATGACATATTGATCAAAAAACAAAAATTTCGTACCGTTTTTTCTGGTGAAAAATATTTCATCCCCCAGGGCTTCGTTCTCCAGACTTAATTCAATATCTTCCAGAAGAGATGGGTTTTTATCTATTAATAAAAATAAGGCTTCCAGGCTTTGATCATTAATTTTCATCCTAGTGTCCTGAGGAACCATTATTTGCTTTAGCGTCTGTTTATCTCTTTGAATCAGTGCCTGTTTAAATTCATCTGCCGCTGCAGCTTCACTGTACTTCTTTGATAGCAGCTGATAGCCGGTGAAACAAACAGTCACTAAAATAATGAGTCCCGCCAAAATACCAATTTTTGCTGTGGATAGCTTTCCGGATTTGTTCCGGGAACTATCAGCAGCTTGATGAGACCTTGATTGCTGAAGCGGGTCACCGCATTTTAAACAAAGCTCAGCGTTTGATTTGTTCCGGTGCCCGCAGTTTTTACAATTTGTCATGATATTCCCCCCGTTTTATACACATCTCTTCATAAAAGCAACTTTATGCCTAGTCCTTTTCATCCAGCAAACGTTTTTATTTTACCATTACTGGATAAAAGTTCAATATAGCCCAGAATAATGAACCTCTCAATAATGATTTCGTATTCAACAAGACAAAAATTCGAAAAATTTTTCTTGTATATTAGTTCTTTAGATGCTAATATAAAAGAAACGAAAAGTGTTTTTTGGGTTTCCGGAAGGTGTGAGATGTATCAAGGAACGAATTTTAAAGGAATTTAGGGAAGAAGTTCGGCAGCAGGGTCTAAGGTTTTCAATGGATGATTTGGCAGCCAGGCTCGGTGTCAGTAAAAAAACAATCTATAAGTATTATTCATCAAAAGCCGAAATACTGGAAGAGATGATTGATCAAACGATTGAAAACATGGAAGAAAAAGCAGCGGCCATCATCCAGGATGAACAGCTTACTCTTGTTGAAAAGCTAAAAGGGGTTATGGCAGTGGCGCCTGATCATTATGATCTTACGGATGTAAGGATACTAAATCAGATGAAGCGGTTTTTTCCGGAGCAGTGGGAGAAGCTGGATCATTTTCTCCAAAGCGATTGGGATCAAATTAAAAGTCTTGTGGAACAGGGTGTTGAAAAGGGTTACATCAAAGACTATAACGTGTCCTTAATGATGAAGGTCATTATTGCATCCATTAATACGACACTGGACCAAAGTTTTTATTTGAATAACCAAATTACAACAGAAGAAGCCCTGGAGGATATAGTTGAGATTTTATTGGGTGGAATTTTAGAGAATAATTGATTTATGAATCTATTATTCTCTATCCTATGTTTGGAAACTCTAAAAACTAATTAAGTTTCCACTGACTAACACATAACCTGGAGGGATATCATGTATAAACCAGTTGTTTCTTCCATTACACCAGCCTATTCATTTATGAAGCTGGAACGAAAAAGAGATCTGGAAAATAAGGATTTTGCAGTTATAGGGGTACCTTTTGACATGGCTGCGACGAATAGAACCGGCCAACGGTATGGCCCGCAGCATATTAGGAATTTTTCAGGAATGCTTCGTCCATATAATCCTGATCAGCAGATAAAAATCTTTGACTACTGTTCAGGAGTTGACTATGGGGATGTCGAAGTTATTCCAGGAAATATTCATAAAACTTATCAAAATATAGAAAAAGAGCTAAACCTCATTTTTGAGAAAAAGATAACCCCGATCATGATGGGCGGGGATCACTCGATTACTCTGGCTCATCTGCGGGCTGCAGTAAAACAATACGGACCTGTTGCCCTTGTGCATTTTGATTCACACTGTGATACATGGGATGAGTTATTTGGAGAAAAGTATTCACACGCAACCCCCTTTCGCCGGGCGGTTGAGGAGGGATTGATTGATGTCAATCATTCTATTCAAATCGGTATGCGGGGATCGCTTTTTGAACCTGAGGATGTAGCCGGTGCCATGGATCTGGGTTTTAAAGTTTGGACGATGCGAGAGGTCCGAAATGCAGGATTTGAAAGCGTCATCAAAAGCATTCATGAAAGAGCAGGAAATCGGCCGGTATTTGTTTCATACGATATTGATTTTCTTGATCCATCGTATGCTCCGGGAACTGGAACGCCGGAAATTGGAGGTCCGACAAGTTTTGAAGGATTGGAATTTGTCAGAGAACTGGACGGACTGAATATCGTAGGGTTTGACTTGGTGGAAGTGCTCCCGGCTTATGACAGCGGTGACATTACTGCTGCAGCTGCAGCCAATATTATTTATGAAATGATTACATTAGTTGCGTTGAGAAAAAAGAAAAGGCCGGATTTTAAGATTTGAATACGTTTTCCGTAATACAAAGAACATGAATTGGAGGTCTTGATATGCAGCAACATTCATTAAATCGTACGCTTACCTTTTGGCCCCTTGTCTTCCTTGGATTAGCTTTTATGACAATGATGATTATTTTTACCACATATGGGATTGCCTCACAAGTTACTCAAGGGATGGTACCGGCTGCATACGTCATTGTACTTGTAGCAATGCTCTTTAATGTTTACAGTTATGGAAGAATGGTCAAAGTATTCCCTTCCTCGGGAACATCGTATGCTTATGCCCAAAAAGCGATTCACCCAAATGCAGGTTTCTTTGTTGGCTGGGCAATCATGATGGATTACTTGTTAACGCCCATGCTCAACTATTTAGTCGTTGGAATCTATTTATCAGCTGCCTTTCCGGGTGTTCCCGCCTGGATATGGATCATTTTGTTTATCGCTCTTATTACAACAATCAATGTATTCGGTTTAAAGATAGCGGCTAATGTCAATTTTTTGCTGGTGGCATTTCAAATGTTGGTTGTAGGCATCTTTGCTATTCTATGTATCAAGCAGATTGTCGGCGGAATGGGAACCGGAACATTATTTTCATCCCTGCCATTTTATCAATCGGATGCCTCATTTTCAGCTGTAACTGCAGGTGCAGCGATATTATTCCTGTCTTTCCTTGGTTTTGATACCATCACAACTTTTAGTGAAGAAACGATTAACCCGGAAAAGACTCTTCCTAGGGCAATGTTTGCAGTTGTATTAATCGGTGGAGGATTGTTCATAGCATTATCTTACATTATTCAAATGGTGTACCCGGATTTCATGAGCTTTAACGATGTGGACGCTGCGGGTTTTGAAGTGGTAGCAGCAGTTACAGGGAACTTATTCACATCTATATTTCTGGCAGGGTATATTATCGCCTGTTTTGCATCCGCAATGGTTTCACATGCCGGCATTTCCCGTTTTCTGTATGCCATGGGACGGGATGGCGTACTGCCAAAACGTTTCTTTGGCTATGTAAGTCCAAAGCGCAAAGTTCCGCTGTTCAACATCGTTTTAGTGGGCCTTATTTCTTTACTGGCTTTAGTGCTGACAATGGATCTATTACTTGCCTTTATCAACTTCGGTGTTTTGGTTGCATTTGCTTTTGTTAATTTATCTGTGATATCACATTATTTTATCAGAAATAAACGGAGGAATTCCGTTAAGGAAGTTGTTTTATTTTTGATCCTCCCTCTTATTGGTTTCAGCATTAATGCTTGGCTTTGGACGAACTTGGAAACAAGTGCATTAATATTGGGTGGAAGCTGGCTGTTGATCGGCTTGATTTATTTGGCATTTCTCACGAAGATGTTTCGAAAACCCACCCCGCAAATGAATTTGGAGGACCATGACCAATCCAAAGCTGTGTAAAAGATTCCTATCTACCGCTAGAACAGATCATCATGGAAAGGATAAAACACACATGACGAAAAGAACAGCAGATCTCATAATAACTAGCAATGCAGTATTTACAGGGCTGTCGAATCAGCCCGAACCAGCGTCGATTGCGATTGTAAATAATAAAATATCCGCCATTGGCTCTGAGGAAGAAATAAAAAAATACGCGGGGGAGCAGACGAGGATCTTCCATTACCACGATCAGCTGGTGATGCCCGGTTTTCATGATTTCCATCTTCATATCATGCACGGCGCAGTCTCCTTATTGAGTGTAGATTTATTTTCTGCGCGCTCAGAGAATGAAGCATTAGAGATGATTGGAAAATTTGCGGAAGACAATCCAAACCATCCATGGGTAGTAGGTTTTACATGGGACTCAGGTTACTGGGAAAGTCAGAAATTGCCGGATCGATATGCATTGGACCGTATTCTCCCTAATCGTCCTGCGGTGATGTTTCATGCAGAAGGACATTATGCATGGGTAAACTCAAAAGCACTGGAAATTGCAAATATAAACCGGTTTACAGAAAACCCTTCCTATGGCATAATCGGCAAATTTGAAAATGGGGAACCTAACGGAATTTTATATGAAAAGGCAATGGAGTTTGTAACGAAGCATGCCTTTGATTATACGAGGGAACAAAAAGCAGCGGTTTTTCATCACTTTCTTTCTGAGGCTGCACGACTGGGAATTACCGCTGTCCATAATATGTACGGAACAGATTCATTGAGTGTACTGGATGACTTTGATCTATTTAAAGAATTCGAGGATAAAGGAAGACTAACCACTCGCATCCATCTTTGGCCTGCCTTAAACGGCGATTTGGCAAGTGCTGAAAAATTGCGGGAGAAATATTGCTCTGGAAAACTGCAATTTTCAGGACTAAAGCAATTTATTGATGGCGTGGTCACATCCCGTACGGCATATATGCTTGAACCCTATACTGACAAGCCGGATGAAAGGGGAGAGACTGCTTTTCCTCCGGAATTAATCAAAAAGTGGGTCGTTGATGCAGATAAAGAAGGATTTAGTGTTCGATTTCATGCCATTGGAGATGGTGCGATCCGCCTTGCTCTTGACGCATATGAAGAAGCCCGGAAAGTAAATGGGCCAAGAGACTCAAGACATGCAGTTGAACATGTGGAAGTCATTCACCCTGATGACATCTATCGGTTTAAAGAGCTTGGTGTCACAGTATCCATGCAACCCGACCACTTTGCCATGTCGGAACGGGGAGTGTATACAGAAAGGATTGGAAAAGAGCGGGAGAAGAACGTATTCCTGATCAAAACGTTATTGGATTCAGGAGCAAACATAGCATTTGGCACTGACTTTCCAATTGATATCCTCAATCCGCTTTTACAGATTTACCGGGCAGTAACAAGGGTTGACAGCAGCGGTAAAGATATATGGCATCCGCATGAACGAATTACTCTGGCTGAGGCGCTGAAAGCCTATACCATTGGATCTGCCTATGGATCTTTCAGGGAAAATGAACTGGGGACACTGGAAGAAGGCAAACTGGCAGATATTGTTGTCCTAAAAGAAAATCCTTTTGACATTCCTGTTGAGAAGATTCCTCATGTTGAAGTTGAATTGACGGTTACTGATGGAGAAATTGTATATGAAAATACAAAAGAAACCGTAAAGTAATTTAAGTGCACAGAGATATGGCAAATTCCATGCTCTGTGCATTTTTTTTAGCCTGTCCTATACAATGAAATAGTATATTACTTAAGTCCTGTTCAAAGTTTAAATAGTATTTTGAACGAGCTAATGCAAATCCGCAATGATTATGCATATATGAATAACTCAAACCATCTTAGATGAAAGAAAGCGCGGTCATAACCAGTTTAAAAGTTGGCACACAAGTTGCATTGATAAATGATAACGCTTTAATTATTTGGGAGGTACTATCCTTGAGTACACAACAAGAACATACAGAGAAAAGAAAACCTACTTTACTGGTTGCCCTGATTCCAATCGGTTTTATGATTATTGCTCTTTTTACCGGAATCTTCATTTACGAATCAGATCCTCATATTCCGCTCTTGCTCAGTGCAGGAGTAGCAGCCGTTGTTGCTATATCTCTTGGCTATAAATGGAAGGAAATAGAAGAAGGCATGCTGGATGCTGTCCGTTTGGCGCTTCAAGCCATTGTTATTTTGATGGTCATTGGGGCCATTATTGGCTCATGGATAGCCGGGGGAGTTGTCCCTACTATGATTTATTATGGCTTGGAGATTCTTTCCCCCGGGTATTTCCTTGTAGCTGCATGTGCCATTTGTTGTATTGTGGCCATAGCTTCAGGTAATTCCTGGACTGCAGCGGGTACTATTGGAATCGCAATTATGGGAATTGGTCATGGTCTTGGAATGAATCCTGCCATGGTGGCAGGCGCCGTAATTTCCGGTGTGTATTTTGGGGACAAAATATCTCCGCTTTCTGAAACCACGAACTTGGCACCGGGGATAGTGGGGGTAGAGTTATTTGAGCATATAAAGCATATGCTTTATACGACAATACCTGCCCTTGTTATTGCATTAATTATATATGCAGTTATGGGTATGAAGTTTGCGGGTCAAGGAGCTGAAATCTCTGAAGTCCAATTGCTGCAGTCACAGCTTGCTGACATTTTCACGATTTCTCCTTGGCTACTCATCGTACCCGGGTTCATCATTGTCATGATGGTTTTTAAGATTCCTGCACTTCCGGGATTGACGATTGGTGCGTTCCTGGGAACCATGTGTGCCATCGTTGTACAAAATGTCCCATTGGGTGATGCAATCAACATTTTATATTATGGATATTCCATTGATACAGGAGTAGAAGTGGTGGACAGTCTCTTAAATAACGGAGGCATTGAGTCTGTTTTGTATACGGTTTCTTTAATAGTGATTGCCATGTGCTTCGGCGGCGTGTTGGAAAGGGCAGGGTTCTTTGAGGCCATTGTCCGTGGGATTATGAAGCTCGCAAAGAGTACTGGCAGCTTGATTGCGACCACTGTTGGTACAAGTATATCGGCCAATATTATCGGATGCGATCAGTACCTGTCCATCATTGTTCCGGGCCGCATGTATGCCGCAGAGTATGAACGCAGAGGGCTGAAGGCCAAAAATCTTTCCCGGGTTTTGGAAGACGCTGGTACGATGACATCGCCTCTGGTTCCATGGAACACATGCGGGGCTTTCATGGCAGCAACACTTGGAGTTGCTACATTGAGTTATTTGCCTTTTGCCTTTCTATGTTTGCTGAGCCCGATTATTTCCATTATTTATGGTTTTACAGGGTTTAAAATTGAATATAAAGATGAAGTAGCTGCCCAAGCACAAAGCAAAGCAAAACACCATGCAGCCGGTTAATACGGCTGCTTGTCCTTTCAGTAAAATTAACTAAAATTTAATTCTTTTCAAACATGATAGCGATTGCCGTAAATTACAAAACCCGTCGGAAGGGAGAGGATAGGGTTCGATGAAGGAGATGATCTTAAGTCCTTGTAATGGTATTTTGGTTGCCTTTTACATTCGTGAAGACCTTGTTCAAAAAAGCTGTTCAACATTTTTAAAAATTAAACAAGAAGATGGCACCATCATTGAATGCAGAAAAACATATCCTGGGAAGGTGGCATCAGTAGAAGTAAGAGAGGGGGAGGAAGTCGTGAAAGGAATGGTGTTGGCATATGTAGAAGAGTATGCTATTGAAATTTAATAAATGAGGCTGGCTTTAAAAATACTTTCATAGAGATTTATACATTAAAGGGGGAATGTACAAATGAAATGTAAAAAAGTTAGTTTACTTTCACTAGTATTGGCAGTTATGCTGGTCATTGCAGGATGCGGAGGCAGCAGCGCCGGAAGCAAGAATGAAAATGAAGTCAATATTTTAAACTGGTCTGAATATTTGCCGGATCATCTTATTGAGCAGTTTGAAGAAGAAACAGGGATCAAGGTCAATTATAGTACCATCTCGTCCAATGAAGAACTGGTAGCCAAGCTAAACGTTGGAAATGCTACCTACGATTTGGCAGTCCCTTCTACTTACTTTGTTGAAGTGCTGATCAAACAAGGAATGCTGGAAAAAATCAATAAGGAAAACATCCCAAACTTGAAAAATATTGATGAACGTTACTTAGGCTGGGATTTTGATCCCGATGATGAGTATTCTGTTCCATATATGTGGGGAACAGAAGTGATTGCTTATAATGAGGAATTGGTAGATTTTGATATTAAAAGCTATAAGGATTTGTTTAACCCTGAATTGGAAAACAGCCTTGTTGTCGTAGATGATCCAAGAACTATGCTCGGAGCCATGCTCGCAATGCTGGGTTATTCTCCCAACAGTACGAATGAGGAAGAAATTATGGCTGCTGGCGAGGAATTAAAAAAGCTTATGCCGAATATAAAAGCTTTTGACAGCGATAGTCCCAAAAACCTTTTAGTGAGCGGGGAAGTCAAAGCCGGAGTCGTCTATGGTGCTGAAGCTGCTCTTGCAATGAGGGAAAACCCAAGCATTAAGGTAGTTATACCAGAGGATCATTTAAGCTTATGGCAAGATAATTTTGTCATTCCAAAAGATGCGCCGAATAAAGAGAACGCGGAAAAGTTCATTAATTTTATCCTTCAGCCGGAAGTAAGCAAAGAAATCACAATGGATTATCCATACCACAATCCGAATAAAGAGGCATTAAAACTGTTGCCTGAAGAGGTGCAGCAGGAGCTCCAATTAACGGATGAAGAGTATGAGAGAGGCTCGCATGCAGTAGATGTGGGGGAAGCCATCCAATATTATGACCGTGCATGGTCTGAAGTAAAGCAATAAAAGCTAGGTCGATGGTACACGTACTAGAAGGAGTGGAAGCATGATCAATAAAACGTTATGGGGCGCAACAGCGAATGAGCATAAAAGAAGGCCTGTGCAACAGGGAGAAGAAACGTGTGATGTAGTCATCATAGGGGGAGGTTTTACAGGCCTGTCCGTTGCGTACCATTTACAGCAAAGGAATGTCAAAACCATCGTACTTGAGGCAAACACGGTGGGGTCCGGAGCCAGCGGAAGAAATGGCGGAGAAGTATTAATCGGTTATGTAAAGACGATGCAGGCGCTGGCCGAGAAGTACGGCAATGATGCAGCCGGACAGATGTTTCAAATGTCCATTGACAGTATTGATTTAATTGAGGGAATTATTGATCAAGAGGAAATACAGTGTGATTTTTTCCGGAATGGGAATTTGCTGGCAGCCTATAAACCTTCCCACTTAGATGGTTTACGGAGGGAACAGGAGTTTTTATACAAGGAATACGGTTTTGAAACAAAAATCTTGGAAAGATCCGAAATGCGTACAGAAGTAGATTCTGACTTCTATCATGGAGCTCAAATTGATGAAAAAAGTGCCATCTTTCATCCGTTGAACTACTGCCTTGGTTTGGCAAATGCTGTAGAAAAGTACGGAGGTACGATATATGAACATTCAGAGGCCATCCGTATAAAACGTGAATCTCACGATAAGGTCATCGTTGAGACCAATAATGGGCGAATTGTTGCCAAACAAGTTGGAATGTTCGTTAACGCCTACACAACGGGTGTACACAAGCAGATTCAAAAATCTGTTGTTCCTGTAGAAAGTATTGTGCTGGCTACCGAGCAACTGCCTGAAGATTTATGTAAACAGCTGATAAAACATAACCGGGCAGCAAGTGATACAAAAAACCTGTTATATTATTTTAGGCTGTCTGCTGACAACCGTATGGTATTTGGAGGTTCCGGCCGGACGGCAACCAAAAGGGATGCACGTATGCTGTTTGAAAATTTGCAGGCAGGAATGGTGGATGTGTTCCCGGCGTTAAAGGATGCCAAGGTGGAATACACCTGGAGCGGAAAAGTTGGTTTTACGATTGAAAGAATTCCATATATTGGCCAGTTGGAGGATGGTACCCACTTTGCCTTTGGATATGCAGGACACGGGGCGGCCATGTCAACCTTGCTGGGCAAAATTGTTGCCTTAAATATGCTAAATGAAGGAGACATAAACAACCCTCTGGACCGCTCGAATTTAAAGCCGATCCCCTTTCACCGGATGAACGCCACCGGGTTGGGTATCATGAAATATTACTTTAAATTTTTAGATTATATCTCTTGAGGGGAAAGAAGGATCGAACCAATGATTAACCAACTGGATCTAGAAGGAACACCAAGAGAAATAGGTGAAAAACATGGCCGTGAAGGAAAGGAACAGATTCAGGTCAGTCTTGAAAGCTATGAAAAACTCTTTTACGGTTTTCATCAAATCAGCTGGAAGGAAGCGCGTGATCGAGCGCTCGATCATCTAAAGGCTATTGAAGACTATGACAACGAGCTGATTGAGGAGATGGAAGGTGTTGCAAAAGGGGCCGGAGTGGATTTCGAAGATATTTTGACATTAAATTCCCGAAGTGAGATTGCACTTACAGGCAGAAAAGACAGGATGTTTTCCGACGGGTGTACGTCGATTGCTGTCTCAGCACCTTCCAGCAGCGAAACAATAATTGGCCAAAACTGGGATTGGAGGGGCAGCCAGATTGCGAGTCTTCTGCTGCTTCGCATAAAACAAAAAGGAAAGCCGGATATTACGATGGTCACTGAGGGAGGGATTATTGGAAAAATCGGCTGTAACTCTGCTGGTATAGCTGTCTGCCTGAATGCATTAATCACAGACAAGAAGTCCAATCATGTACCGATACACCTTGGTTTAAGAGCAGTATTAAATTCTGACTCCCTGCACGAAGCACTTTCAAAAGTGGATGGCGGACAAATGGCTTCTGCCGCAAACTTTTTGATTGCAAGTCATGAAGGGGAAGGGCGTGCTCTTGCGGCCAATGTAGAAGTTTCTCCTTTTGGGATAGATGTTATGGCAGAACCAAATGGGGTTGTCGTTCATTCCAATCACATCCTTTCGAGTAAGCTGCCTGAGCGGCTTACAGATCTGAATGAATTTAAGAATGTTGACTCGCTGATCAGGAAACTCCGTGCAGAGCAGCTGGTCCATACCGCGCTTGCCAACGGTGAAATGATTAATGAGAACAGCTTTAAGAAATGGTTCACTGACACATTTAATTATCCGAACTCTATTAATCACTTTCGGAATCCCAATGTACCGGAGCACCGGCGTAATGAAACAGTATTTTCTATCATTATGAATCTGTCTAAAAAAAGAATTTTGTTTTGCACGGGAAATCCGGTCTTGGATGGTTATCAAGAGGTTGAATAGAGATTCCAAAGAGATCGGGCTGGGGCATAAACGAAAAGATTCAAGCTGCCGACGAACATATACTGCATGAGCCTTGAAATATACACAATCTCTGCAGGAGGAAAGGCCCCGGTGAGCCCTGCAGTGCAGTAGTAGAAGGAAGCTCACCGGCCTCCCGCGGAAAGAGAAATCTTTTCCGGAGACGGTGGTATCGGTCAGTTTGGATGTGTCTTTGATTAAAAACATTTTTGTCTAAGCCTTTTTGATTAAAATATTTCCTGAAAGGAAGCTGAATTTACTTATGAAAGCGGATCTTTCTAATATTGAGAAAGAAATCGTTGTTCGGAACATGAGAGAGGACGATATTGAGGAAGTAGTAAAAGTCGCCAACCTTAGTTTCGGAATTCCGGGAGTGGCTTTTGAAGCGAAGCACTATAAAAGCCATATTCAAATTTTTCCTGAGGGACAATTTTGTGTAGAATACGGCGGAAAAATTATTGGAGCCTGCTCCAGTATCGTTATTAATTTTGAAGAATACCCAGAAGAACATACGATAGATGAGATCTCCGGTGACGGATATATCCGCAACCATAATCCAAACGGTGTCAATCTGTATGGACTGGATGTGGTCGTCCATCCGGACTACCAAAAACTCAAGATTGGCCGCCGGTTGTATGAAGCACGCCGAAAGCTTTGCCGTAAATTAAACTTAAAAAGCATTATTTTTGGCGGCCGTATGCCAAATTATTACAAGTATGCCGACCAATTGACACCAGAGGAATATGTCGAACAGGTGATCCAGAAAAAATTGTACGATCCCGTCATTACTTTTCAAACGATGAACGGTTTTCAGTTTAAAAGAGTATTGCCCAACTATTTACCTGATGACAAAGCTTCTTTAACGAATGCAACATTAATGGAGTGGGTCAATGAAGATTACGTTCCTCCGTCTGAGCTGGATTATAGGCATTCATTACCCGTCCGAATTTCTTCTATTCAATATGATTTTAAAAAAGTTGATTCTTTTGAAGACTTTGCCAGGCAATGTGAGTATTATGTCCGTAATAGCTCGAAGGTAAGGTCCGACTTTGTTGTATTTCCGGAAGTCCTTACGATGCAGCTTGCAGCATTCTCAAATGAAAAGTTTCCAAGCGGCCAGGCACAAAAGGTGACGTTTTATACAAACGAATACATTGGGCTGTTTTCCGGATTGGCTCTCAAATACAGCATTAATATTGTGGCCGGATCGCACTATGAAGAGGAAGACAATAATATTTACAATGTGTCCTATTTATTCAGGCGAAACGGTACAATGGACAAACAGGCTAAACTTCATATACCGCCATCTGAAAAAAGCTGGATTGGTGTTCAGCCGGGTAAAGAACTTCGGGTGTTTGACACGGATTGCGGTAAAATCGCCATCCTGATCGGATATGACATCCAATTTCCTGAACTTGCCCGCCAGGCTGCTGATCTCGGGGCAAATATCATATTTACTCCGTTTGCAGAGGAAAACAAGCAAGGATATTTGCGGATCCGATATTGTTCACAGGCAAGAGCAATAGAAAACCAGGTATATACTGTGATTTCAGGAGCATCCGGCAATTTGACCAACGTTACAATGGCAGATGCCAGATATGGACAATCCGCCATCTTTTCTCCAATTGATTTTTCCTTCCCGAATGATGGAGTAGTGGCAGAAAGCTGCCAAGATAAAAATTCTGTTGTTGTGGGAGATGTTGATCTGGAAGTATTGCGAAGAAATCGTGAGATCGGTACTGCTACCCCATTTAAAGACAGAAAGAGGAAAGAACGAGCAGCAGGCTCTCCTGCTGTGACATAAAAATGATACAAATTGTGTCTATTGAAAGTTTGATAAATAATAACAAGGGGGAAAAGTTGTCTTGAAAAAACGGATCAAGCCATTAATCGGATTTGTAACCGCTCTCATGGTGTCCGGACTGGTTTTGGCCGGATGCGGAGGCAGTACCGGAGGATCCAAAAAAGAAGAGGTCAACATCATGAACTGGTCAGAATATCTGCCGCCTCATCTGATTGAACAATTTGAAGAAGAGACCGGCATTAAGGTGAATTACAGTGAAATTTCATCGAACGAAGAAATGATTGCCAAATTAAATGTCAGCGGTGGAGAATTTGATCTTGCGGTTCCGTCCACATATTTTATTGAGGTGCTGATCAAAGAAGATAAGCTTGAAAAAATCAATAAAGACAACATTCCTCATTTGAAAAATATAGGGGAGGACTATCTGGGCTGGGAATTTGACCCGAATGATGACTACTCTCTTCCATATATGTGGGGGACAGAAGTCATTGTTGTAAATGAGGAGCTTGTTGATGATGAGATCGAAGTGACCTCCTATAAGGATCTGTTCAATCCGTATTTTAAAGACAGCCTTGTAATCCTTGATGACCCCCGTACGATGCTGGGTGCCATGCTCAGTATGCTGGGATATGACCCCAACACCACAAAAGAAGAAGAAATCGTTGCCGCAGGGGAAGAACTGAAAAAGTTAAGACCCAATATAAAGGTATATGACAGCGATAATGCAAAAAATCTTTTAATCAGTAATGAAGTAAAAGCAGGAGTTGTTTACGGAGCAGAAGCTGCGCTGGCGATGAGAGAAAATTCAAATATTCAAGTCATTATCCCGGAGGACTTCCTCAGTTTATGGCAGGATAACTTTGTCATTCCAAAGGGAGCAAAGAACAAAGAGAACGCTGAAAAGTTCATTAATTTCAGTTATGATCCCGAGGTCAGCAAAGAAATTACATTGGATCATCCTTATGTAAACCCTAATGAAGAGGCAATGAAGCTGCTTCCGGATAATATCCGAAAAGAAATTGAAATGACCATTGGGGAGGGAGTCAACCATCCTAAAGGTGCTCATGCGGTGGATGTGGGAGAAGCCCTTCAAATATATGACCGCGTCTGGTCTGAAGTGAAGCAATAGTTTGCGACGGGATGGTGTTTTAACCGTCCCTTTGCAAATCAATCCGATTAGAAAGTGAGAGGGGAAGCGATTGGAAAAGGCAAATATGATCATTCAGGGTAATCGTATTTTTACTGGAAAAGGGCTCATGGAAGGGAGTATTGCCATCAAGGATGACACTATTATAGAAGTGGGGAGCGAGGTACAGGCGGAGCGGTATAAAGGCAGTGATACAAAGGTATACAGGTTTGACAACCAAACCATAATGCCGGGATTTCACGATTTTCATATTCATCTTACACTCGGCTGCTTGTTTGAAGACTATGTAAACCTGGCAGATGCAAGATCCGCCGAAGAAACGGCACAAATGGTCAAACGGTTTGCCGACACCCGTCCGGAGGATGAGTGGATTCTCGGATTTAGCTGGTACCACATTTTCTGGGATAAAAAAGAAATGCCGGATCGTACGATTTTGGACAAGGTCATCCCTGACCGCCCGGTATTTTTATTAAATGCCGAATGTCACGGTGCATGGCTGAATACGAAGGCATTGGAAGTTGCGGGAATCGATGAGCATACTGAAGACCCGCCATTCGGCAAGGTGATCAGGGATGAATCCGGCCGGCCTACAGGAATTTTACTGGAAACAGCTATGAAGCTTGCTGTTGACAAGGCATTTCATATACCGGAACCCAAAGCCAGTCAACTGATGGCGCGTTTCTTGGCTAAAGCAAATCGATTGGGCATTACCTCTGTCAGCGATATGCTTCCTTTGCCGGGTTTTGAAGTCGGTGATTTGTCCCTGTATCAGAAATTTGAAAAAGAAGGGAAGCTTACGGTCAGAACCTTTTTCCTCAGCCCTTTACATGGAGACTTGCAAAAGGCAAAAGAACTTCGAGATAGGTTTACGTCGGATGTGTTGAAATTTACAGGATTAAAGCAGTTTCTGGATGGCGTTGCCGCCACTTATACTGCCTTTTTAGTTGATCCATATTCAGATCAACCTTTGGAAAGAGGGGAGCCGTTTCTTCCTCCGGGTCTGCTGGAGGAATGGGTTACCGAGGCAGACAAAGAAGGCTTCCGGGTGCGTTTGCATGCCTGTGGGGATGGAGCCGTGCGCCTGGGGCTGGATTTATATGAAAAAGCCCGGCAGAGAAATGGGAAACGTGATTCCCGTCATACAATTGAACATATTGAGGTTATTCATCCGGATGATATCCGTCGTTTTGCCGAACTAGGTGTGATTGCCTCTATGCAGCCGGAGCATATGGCCATTACGGAAACATTTGAAGACAATATTTACTTGACTCGGATGGGCAAGGAAAGGGACGCCTATACTTGGCCGATTAAAGCTTTATCAGAAGCAGGGGCTCATGTGGCGTTTGGATCAGACTTCCCTGTGGTGGAAATCAACCCGATGCTGGAAATTTATCGGGCAGTTACTCGGAGGTTTAATGATGGAAAACCGGAAGGGGGGTGGAATCCGACAGAAAAGATCTCCTTGGAACAAGCCATAAGGCATTATACATCAGGACCGGCATACGGCAATTTCATGGAGGACAAGCTGGGGACATTGGAAAAGGGAAAGTTGGCTGATGTCATTGTAATGGACAGGGATTTATTTTCGTCAGAACCAAATGAATTATTGGAAGCTAAAGTGCAGATGACCGTAATGAACGGAAACATTGTATATCAACAGACAGAGCATAACTAAACAAGGGGGAGTTTGATGAAGAAAGACACAGAGTTTAAACAGGTACTGACACTGTTCCCTGTAGTCCTTTTTGGTTTGGCATATATGGTACCGATGACTGTATTCACCACATATGGCATTGTATCACAATTGACATTGGGAATGCTGCCGGCCGCCTATGCGATTACCTTATTGACAATGTTGTTTACAGCATACAGCTATGGGAATATGGTTAAAGCCTATCCTTATACAGGTTCTGCTTATACGTATGCACAGAAATCACTTAACTCACATGCAGGTTTTTTTACCGGCTGGATCCTGCTGTTGGATTACCTGTTCCTGCCCATGATTAATTACCTGGTAATCGGCATCTATTTAAATGCAGAATTCCCTTCAGTTCCCAACTGGGTTTGGGTCCTGCTGGCGATCTTAATTGTTACCTTTATTAATGTACGGGGAATTAAAGTTGTCACAAATGTCAATTTCTTCTTAATTGCATTTCAGATTATTGTCATTGCTTTTTTTCTCATTCTTTCGGTAAAAACGATTTTGACCGGAGGAGGAACAGGAACGCTTTTCTCCACACTCCCATTTTTTAACCCGGAAGGCTCTCCTTCTTTGGTATTTGCAGGAGCGGCTATCTTATGCCTTTCCTTTTTAGGCTTTGATGCTGTAACCACTCTGTCGGAGGAAACGGTTGACGCCAAAAGAACGATACCTAAAGCCATTTTTCTTGTAACGATTATCGGAGGAGTCCTGTTTATCATCGTCTCTTATGTTGGACAAATGGTATATCCGAACTATATGTCATTCGAAGACCCGGATTCGGCACCACTGCAAATTGCTGTATTTATCGGAGGAAACCTGTTTAAAGCCATGTTTCTAGCGGGATACGTACTAGGCTGTTTTGCGTCTGCTGCCAGCTCCCATGCAAGTGTATCCAGACTTCTGTTTGCCATGGGCCGTGACACGATTCTTCCAAAGAAAATATTTGGTTATATATCTCCCAAGTATAGGACACCTTTGTACAGTACTGTAATCGTAAGTTTTCTCGCTTTGTCATCCTTGGTATTCTCATTGGATACTGTGGCATCGTTTATTAGCTTTGGTGCCCTTGCAGCCTTTACCATTGTTCACATTTCAGTCATCTCACATTATTTTGTTAAACATAAGCGCCGGTCTCTCAAGGAATCAATCCTTTATTTGGTTATTCCGTTTATAGGGATTGTTCTATGTCTGTGGTTATGGACGAGCTTAAGCCGTGATGCATTCATACTGGGCATCGGTTGGTTTATTATCGGCGTTGTTTATCTGGCCTATTTAACAAAAATGTTTAAGAACAAGCCGCCTGAATTAAATTTTGATGAAAAAGCTTCCTAGGAGGAATTCCTTTGTATAAAACTTGGTACGTCTTTGATGGTGATAAACCTATTCAGGCTGTTATCAGAAACTATACAAAGAATGATTTTCAGGGGTTAATCGAGGGGCAAAAGGAAAGCTTTCCCCCGCCTTTCCCGGAAGATCTCTGGTGGAATGAGAGCCAGCTGAGCGAGCATGTTGAAAGATATCCGCAAGGGGCCCTGTGTGTAGAGATAAAAGGTGAAATTGTTGGTTCTATCACCGGATTAAAAATTAAATATGATCCGAATGAACCGGAACATACTTGGTCAGAGATCACAGATGATGGCTATATTCGAAATCATGATCCATACGGAAATGCTCTCTATATCGTGGATATTTGCGTAAAGCCGGATTTTCGTAACCTGGGCCTTGGAAAGTGGCTGATACAGTCAATGTATGAAATTGTCGTTTATGAGCGTCTGGAACGGCTTATTGGCGGAGCCCGAATGCCCCGATATCATCTATACCAACAGAAAATGACCGCTCAAGAATATGTAAATCAGGTCATGGAAGGCAAGATCAAAGACCCGGTCGTGACCTTTCTGCTGCATTGCGGCCGATCCCCTGTACAGGTTTTGCCGAATTATCTTGAAGATGAAGAATCATGCAACTGCGCGGTATTAATGGAATGGAAAAATCCTTTTATAAGGCTTGTATAATACTTCGAAGGTATGTCAAGGCTTGCCGGCAGATACATGTCTACATGCAAAAAAGCTGGGGAATTCCGGAATAAGCAGAGGGGATATAGTTTTCGGGTAAGTCTTTAATGTAAAAATAGGTCTCCCAATAAGAAGCAGCCATGTCCTATGCAGCAAAGTCTTTCCCATCCGGCGTTTGAAAAGATTGGTTTATCCTGCTTTAGTCAAAGAAGAAATCCGAACGATAACTCAAAATTTGAGCTCGTTCGGAATTTTTTAGTTGAATGTTGGAGTTGTCACTATGGGAACATCTTCATACTATTGTTTTACCTCTGACCAAGCGCGGTCACAGTCCTTGACAGCTTCACCCAGGTCTTTCAGAAATTCACCTTTGGCCAGTTCTTCCTCGGGAGGGTTGACGGCAGGGTGATTCAGTATTTCATCATCAATCAGATCATGCGCAGCTTTGTTTGGATTAGAATAGGGGAAATCTTGTGTAATTTCCGCACTGATTTCGGGGCGCAAAACAAAATCAATAAAAGCTTCTGCTGCTCTTTGATTTGGCGCTCCTTTAGGGATAATGAAGCAATCAATTCCGAGATACATACCTTCTTCCGGAAGAACTGTCTCAATAGCAGGGTTTTCACGGTGGGCAAGATATGCTTCCGCACCCCATACAATACCGGCTTTAGCCTCTCCATTGAGGAGCATCGTTTTTTGTGTGTCACTGTCAAACGCTTTAATATTTGGGAGTAAATCGATTAGAAGTTCTTTGGACTTTTCGATCACTTCCGGGTCAGTAGAACTCATGGATTCGCCCTGCATTTTATTGGCAATTCCCATCATAACTCTTTGATCATCCAATACTACCAGGGAATTTTTAAATTCAGGCTTCCAAAGATCTTTATAACTGGTAATCTCAGTATCTACTGTATCCTTATTATAGGCTATAAAAGCTCCTCCCCACATATAAGGGACAGAATGCTTGTTACCGGGGTCAAAAGATTTATCCGGAAATTGATCGTCAATGTTATTTAAATTTGTGATATGGTCATGGTTCAGCGGTTCAAGTAAACCTTCTTTTATCATGACTTCTACCATAAAATCTGTTCCCACTGCGATATCATACCCGGAGGCCCCCCGCATTGATTTTTGCAAGCATCTCCTCATTAGATGAGTATGTACTGTAATTTACTTTGACTCCATATTCCTCTTCAAACTTTTCAATCACACTGTCCGGCATGTATTCCGACCAATTAAACAGATTTAACTCTCCTGCAATTTCTTCTTCATTATTTTTGCTTCCTGCTGCTTCTTCAGTGTCCGATCCCGGATTTGTCCCGCAGCCTGCCAAGACTAAAGCCATCAGCAATATATATACAATGGCCAAGAAAATAATGTAAAACCTTTATTCGACATAGGTAAACTCCTTTCTAGGCAAACTACAATCCTTACATTGTGGCTTTAAGAAAAATCATTATTTATTGTAGCCAGAACAGTACTGTATTTATTAAAACCCGTCAGAAATGACGGCAAGTGAATATCATCCGCTTCTGCATGGGAGGCTGGTGATACCTCCCTGTTCTGCCGCATTGCGAGGTATCACTGGGATCTTTCCTCCCTCAGGAATCCTAAGCATATTTCCTGCATTGTTCATCTATAGTTGAAGTCCAGTTATGTCCCAGTTTCATATTACTGACTTCCTTTTGCTTCAGACCAAACACGGTCATAAAGTTGAATGGCTTCACCAATGTCTTCGATGTATTCCAGGCGCTCCACTTCTTCTTCCGGAGGATAAATGGCAATATTATTTAATATATCCTCGTCGATTAATTTCCTGGCCTCTTTATTCGGGTTAATATATGGCTGGTGCTGAGCAATTTCTGCGCTGATTTCAGGTTCCAGAATAAAGTTAATAAATTTTTCAGCCAGCTCTTTATTTTTGGCATCCTTAGGGATTACCCAGTTATCCATCGTAATCAGAAGACCCTCTTCAGGAATTATTGTTTCGAAGTTGGCTCCTTCTCTTTGGGCGAGTGCAATCTCAGGTCCCCAAACCAGTCCGCCGGCAGCTTCTCCATTTACCATCATTTGCTTTGGACTGTCGCTGTCAAAGGCTTTAATGTTAGGCAGCAATTCAATCATTTTTTCTTTTGCTTCTTCCAGTTCTTTCGGATCAGTACTATTGGCACTGTAGCCAAGTGATTTCAAGATCATTCCGATGATCATCCGCTGGTCATCCAAAACAACCAACTGATTTTCTAACTCAGGACTCCAAAGGTCGGTGTAGCTGGTAATTTTTGAGGGGTCGAGACCAATGGCATCAGGGTTGACACCAAGTGACAAAGTATTGCCCATAAAAGGGACTGAATATTTGTTTCCGGGGTCAAAGTCCTGGTCAATATAATCATCAATGAGATATTCAAAATTGGGAATATTTGATAAGTCAATAGGCTCAATCATGTCGCGCTCAATCATGGAAGGGACAATATAGTCGCTAGCCATTGTCAAATCATATACGCCTCCGCCTGCTGCTACTTTGGCCAACATTTCTTCATTGGAAGAGAACATGCTGTAGTTTACTTTTACACCGTATTCTTCTTCAAATTTTTGAATAGTGATGTCAGGTATGTACTCAGTCCAGTTAAATACATTCAGCTCTTTTGACTCTTGACCGCCGGATGAATTACTGCTTCCGCATCCGGATAAAAATGTTATAACTAACAGGGAAGTGATTAAAACGGCTGCAATCGTCTTTACATTTCTTTTCATAGCTTTCCTCCTAAAGGTTATGGTTGTAAAACAATGGGAATTTTCTTACTTTTGAAGTGTTATTACAATCTAAGTTGTGGGGTTCAGCGGCTGCGCATCCAGCTAATGTATACCTGTCAGATCACTTTCTTCTCTCGCGCAAAGCCGCAGTCTTTTAGTTCGATACACATGAAGTATGGCAGCAAAGGTACTTGTCTTCGATAAAGACAAAAAGTGCTGTCTCATTGAAGCGGGAGAACCGGAAATGTGCTTCGCAGATCTTCCACAATCTTACCAAGAAGCTTTTTCAAGGAGGCTACGTTTTGAGCCTGCCAACGGTGCAAGGCCTTGAAGCGTCATTGTCTTATCTGCCTGTGAATGCCATCGGCTTAAGCACCGATTTTGCATATCGCCGATAAGCAGTCACTTTGGCAGTCCCCAGCCATATTTGCTGATGTCCGGATTCGATTCTTTTTACTGTTTTATCTCCGACCAAACACGGTCGTATTCTAGGATGGCATCTTCAATATCTGTAAAAAATTCACTCTTGTTTAAAAATTCCTCGGGTGAGTATACAGCAGGATGATTTAATATTTCTTCGTCAATCAATTCATGTGCTGCGATATTCGGATTTGCATAAGGAAAATCTTTAGAAATTTCCGCGCTGACTTCCGGTTGTAATATAAAGTCAATAAATGCTTCAGCATTTTCTTGATTGGGCGCACCTTTTGGAATAACAAAGTTATCCATCCAGATATTCGTTCCTTCTTCAGGCAAAACCGTTTCAATGGCTGGATTCTCTACTGAAGCAAGATACGCTTCTGCTCCCCATACAATACCTGCTTTTGCCTCACCGTTTACAAGCATTGTTTTCGGACTGTCACTGTCGTATGCTTTCACATTCGGCAATAAATCCATCAGAATGTCTTTTGATTTTTGAATAACTTCCGGATCTGTTGCATTCATAGATTCCCCTTGAAGTTTGTTTGCGATGCCGATGAGAACTCTTTGGTCATCCAAAACAACAAGGGAGTTTTTAAACTCCGGATCCCACAGGTCGCTGTAGCTTGTTACTTCCTTATTGACGGTGTCCTTGTTTACGGCGATGACGACATTTCCCCACATATAAGGAATGGAGTAGTCATTTTCAGGATCAAAGCTTTGACCCAAAAATTGTTCATCCAAGTTGCCCATGTTGGAAAGGTTATCCTTGTTGACAGGCTCAAGCAGATCTTGCTTTTTCATAATTTCAACCATGTAGTCACTGGCAACAGAGATATCATAACCTGCTGCTCCAGCACTGATTTTGGCAAGCATTTCTTCGTTGGATGAATATACATTATAATTAACCTTGATTCCTGTTTCTTCCTCAAATTGCTTGATGACGCGGTCGGGCATATACTCGGACCAAATAAATAAATTAAGCTCGCCTGAAAGTTCACCATCTCCTTCATCTGCAGATCCGCCGGTCTCTTCTGAATTGCTTCCGCAGCCTGCCATGAAAGTGCCTGCTATCAGTAACCAGATAAACAGGAAGATGTACTGTTTCTTCTCCTTTAATAAGTGCACAACATTTCCCCCTTTAGTATAGATAAAATAATATTTGTAAAAAGATGCCGGTACAGACTAAAAGGCACCGGCACTATTTCTTATTTATTCAATCTCAGCTGTGCAAATACCGCGATGGAAAGGGTGATGACAAGCATCAGGGTTGACAATGCATTGATCTCAGGTGATACGCCGAATTTCACCATGGAGAAGATTTTTAACGGCAGGGTCGTACTGCTCGGTCCTGCAACAAAAAAGCTGATGATGACATCGTCAATGGAAAGGGTAAAAGACAAGAGAGCGCCCGCCAGAATTCCAGGGCCAATAATAGGCAAAGTGACTTTGGTAAAGGTATGCCATTCATTAGCCCCAAGATCCCGGGCGGCTTCCTCCATGGACGGATCGAAGCCTTCCAGTCTTGCCCTGACAACAACAACGACAAACGGTATACAAAATGTCACGTGAGCGATGATTAATGTCGTGATCCCCAACGGCATGCTGACGAGTGCGAAAAATGCCAACAAAGAGATCCCCATGACAATTTCCGGAATAACAATGGGCAGGTAGAGCATCCCATCCAGAGCTGTCTTTCCCCGGAAGTGGAAGCGATACATGCCGACTGCTGCAATCGTACCAATCATTGTTGCAACAATAGTTGAAGCGAAGGCAACAGTCAAACTGTTTTTAGCAGCCTCCAAAATGTCGGTATTTTGCATCAGTTTCGCATACCATTCAAAAGTAAAACCTGTCCAGACGGCATTTAATCTGGATTTGTTAAAGGAAAAGATGATTAATACAATGATTGGAATATACAAAAAGCTGTAAATCAATAAAGCATAAATAATGGATGATAAGCTTTTTAACCGGAAGTTCATCTACAGCACCTCCAGTCCTTTTTTATTGCCGCCGACCCTCAAGTAGATGAGGATAAATATTAATGTCAGAATCATTAATATCATGGATGCGGCAGAGCCAAACGGCCAGTCCCTTGCGGTGAGGAATTGGTTTCTGATCAAGTTCCCAATTAACAGCGATTTTGAACCTCCCATTAAATCTGGAATAAAGAATAGTCCGAGTGTAGGAATAAACGTAAGCAAACAGCCGGCTACCACACCGGGCATTGTTAACGGAAGCGTAATTTTCGTAAAGGTTTGCCAAGGTTTGGCCCCTAAATCACTGGCTGCCTCCAGGTAGGACTTATCCAATTGTTCAATAGATGCATATAAAGGAAGCACCATAAACGGGAAAAGGGTATAAATCAATCCAACCATTACTGCGCCAGAGTTATAGAGCATGGCCAGAGGCTCTGAAATCAAGCCTATTTTCATCAGAATCATGTTAATGACGCCTTCGGTCCGCAACAGTACAATCCATGCGTATGTCCTGACTAATGAATTGGTCCAGAATGGAACCATGACGAGCATTAATAAAAGTGCCCGGTATTTTTTTGGTGACCTTGCTATGATATAGGCAAATGGATAACCAAAAACAAGACAAAAAATTGTGGTGAATCCGGCAATGACAAGAGAATCCCACAGTATCTTTAAGTAGAGCGGGTCGAAAAACCGGGTATAGTTTTCAATAGTAAACACATAATCAACACCCCCGTACAGACCCCTTGTTGCAAAACTGATCAATAATATAAAAAGCAGCGGGAAAATGAAAAATAAAATAAGCCAAAAGGTCACTGGCGAAAGTGTCCACGCCATACCAAGGAGGCGGCCGGTATTTCGCCTTTTTTTCTTGGTGACAACAGAACTTTTATTTGCCGGAGCCAGGTTCGTTTCCATTACGCAATAACCACCGCCTTATCAGGTTCCCAATTGATAAATACATCTTGATCAACAGCAAATGAATGGGCTATTTCCGGGGTTTCGTTAACAATTACTTGTTGTCCCCCCGGAAGGGAAACTACAGTTTTAATGACAGATCCAACATAAATATGTTCAACGACTTTTCCGGGAATGGCAAAACCGGCCCCGTTTGCTTCGCCGTGAAGGTGTACTCTCTCCGGACGAATGGCCATGGATATTTCCTCATCCAGTGACAGCGGATTGGCAGGAACAATAGGGATTTTATGGCCGGAAAGATCAAAGTAAGCGTGCTTCTGATCTATTTCAACAACTTTCCCTTCGAATAAGTTGGTTTCACCGATGAAATCGGCTACAAAGCGTGATGCAGGCCGCTCATATATTTCATCAGGGGTACCAAGCTGTTCAATGATGCCTGCGTTCATCACGGCAATTCGGTCAGACATCGTTAAAGCTTCTTCCTGGTCATGGGTTACATAAATGAAGGTAATTCCTAATTGTTGCTGCAAGTGTTTCAGCTCCACCTGCATTTGGCGGCGCAGTTTCAAGTCCAACGCTCCCAAAGGCTCATCCAAAAGGAGTACTTTAGGGCTGTTAACAAGTGCCCGGGCAATTGCAACCCTCTGTTTTTGACCGCCGCTCAGCTGGTCAGGTTTACGTTCCACAAAGCTGTGGAGCTGCACCAATTGAAGCGCTTCCATAACACGGCGCTTAATCTCTTCTTTGCTTACTTTTTTCATTTTTAGTCCAAAGGCCACATTATCGAAAACGTTCATATGTGGGAACAAAGCATAGCTTTGGAATACCGTATTTACATCCCGTTTATGTGGAGGAATACTGCTGACTTCTTTCCCGTCGATAATGACTTCTCCGTCGGTAGGCTGTTCAAAACCTGCGATCATACGAAGGGTTGTTGTTTTTCCACACCCGGAGGGCCCCAGCAGGGTAAGAAACTCCCCGGCTTTGATATCCATATGAATGTTCTGAACCACAACGTTATCGTCAAAGCTTTTGACTACATTGTTTAACTTCACCATTATTTCACTCAATGCTTTACCACTCCTTTTATCTGGTTGCTCTGGTCAGAATATTATGTTTCGGTGAAACTTAATTAATATTTATGCAAGTTATATGCCAAAAGTTTCATACGCTTTTTCATAAGAAATAGTGGAAAATGTAAGAATAATAGAATAAAAATTATGATAATATGCATAAATTATTCGCTTTAGAATAAAAAATACGCAATCTAAGGTTATGCAAAATAAATACAAGTAATTCAAATTTGAATAAAAAATTAAAAATTACATACTCATATGATTATTTTCTGGTATAATAGTCCATATATCCTACAAGAATAGACAAAAAAGAAAGGGGGACCCAGTGTGTATTCTATCTCAAAAGAGATTATACAGCCGATTATCAAGCTTTCTGTAGATAAACCCGAGCAAGAATGGCGCGCCCTTTTGTCGGATAAAAAGAACCGGTTTATATTTTTGGAAGAAGACGGGGAAGTGACATCCTATATCCATTTGAAGGATCTTTCCATGAATGAGCGAAACGATGGGAATTTGAGTTTGAAGCAAGTGAAGCAGTATGCCGTGCCCATTTCAGAATTGAGAACGCTAACAGAGAATCTCTCATTTTCTTCTATTTTCCAAGTGCTGGGCAAGGAATTTTCTTTGATAAAAAATGAAAGCGGTACAATTACAGGTTATGTATTAAGAGAAGACTTGATTGTTGAGCTTTTTAAACTGGAGAATGAGGACTCGAACCTGTTAAAAGTCTTGTTAATGTTCATTCCGATGGGGATTTTTATTGTCGATAATCACGGCGTTATTGTGGACTATAATGAGTCGGCCCTTGAAATGACCCGCTTTAAAGCGAATCAGGTTCTTAATCAGTCTGCTGAATCTATTTTTGATGCCGACCATTTAAAACATGTGTTTCAAACCGGTGAAACCGTTTTAAACCAAATACAAGTAACAAATGAATCTGGAATTCTGGTGGATTACAGCCCTATTATCAATGAAGAAAAGAATGTTGAAGGGATTGTAATTATTGTTCAAGATCTGCCTATGGTGGAGCAGATGGCCATGGAATTGGAGTCTGTCAAAAACTTAAACAAAGATTTAAATGCTATTCTTTCCAGTATATATGACGAGATACTTGTAGTGAATGCTCAGGGGAAGTTAATCCGTTACAGTGAAAACGCTATTCCTGAATTTTGGGGAGCGGATTTAAAGGACCTCGTAGGAAAAAATATAATTGAACTTGAGAAGCAGGGTCTGTTTATGCCCTCTGTTACACGCCTTGTCATGGAAAAGAAGAAAAAAGTCTCGGTTGTCCAAGAGACGCCAACCGGAAAAAAAGTATTGGCTGTCGGAAATCCGGTGCTCGATGAAAATGGCGAGATTGAAAGAATAATAGTAGCATCCCGTGATATTACGGAAGCTGCCCGCCTTCGGGATGAGCTCCGTGAGATAAGGAAGATTTCTGAGCAATACAAGCAAGAACTTGATGAAATAAAAACGCAGGAGCAATTGAGCCGAAAGCTCATTTACCGAAGCCAGAAGATGGAAGATATTATGTCTCAGGTACACAAAGTTGCCAAGTTTTCATCAACCGTGCTTATTCAGGGAGAATCAGGCGTTGGAAAAGAAGTTATAGCTCAAGCGATTCATCAATTGGGTGCAAGGAAAGACAGGCCGTTTTTAAAGGTGAATTGCGGAGCGATCCCCGAAACCCTTTTGGAAAGTGAGCTTTTTGGTTATGTGAAAGGTGCATTTACGGGAGCGGATCCGGGAGGAAAAGAAGGATACTTTAAACAGGCGGATAAAGGTGTATTGTTTCTTGATGAAATCGGCGAGATGCCTCTGAGGCTTCAGGTAAAGCTGCTCCGTGTTCTCCAGGAAAGAGAGGTTTCACCTGTCGGAAGCACGGATGCGATTCCGGTCGATGTCCAGATTATTGCTGCCACGAATAAAGACTTGAGGGACATGGTGGCTGAAGGGTCGTTTCGTGAAGATCTTTTCTACCGATTAAATGTCATTCCTATTCATATTCCTCCGTTAAGGGAGCGGCATGAAGATATCCCGTTAATTGCTTTCCACTTTTTGAAGCAGTTTAATGAACTGCACGGAAGCAGTTATCATCTGACGCCGGATGCATTGAATTTGCTGGAAGCGTATACGTGGCCCGGAAATATACGGGAGCTGCAAAATATCGTGGAGCGTCTCATTGTCACAGCCGATGATGAGGTGATCGACGCCAGTATTGTAGGACAGGTTCTAAAGCTTAATGAACCGATGACTAAGGTGAAGCCGATTATCACTAACATTATGCCGCTTCAAGAGGCGTTTGAAGCTGTGGAAGAGCAGTTGATTACACAAGCAATGAATATCTATAAAACGACAACAAAAGCGGCTACTGCGCTCGGGATCAGCCAGTCATCCGTCAGTCGGAAGTACCAGAAGATTTTAAGCCGAAAACAGGAAAGAGAAAATATAAGCATTGGTTAATGCGGGATATGCAATTTTGCATAAAACTATTCCTTCTAGAATAATAGAGTGCCGGACGGCTGGTGGAAAGGGTACAACTAATGATGGAGATGTTCGTGTTTTTAAGCAGTAGAGACAGCTGATAATGGGTGGCATATTTATTGCATATGAATTTAATTAAGGAGTTGCAGGGAGAAATATTCTCCCTTGATTATTAATTTGGAGGAGGTTTCAAGATGTATTACATTAATGGTGAATGGCTTGAATCTGAAAAAAAACTAGAGGTGACCAACCCTGTAACATTAGAGGTCATTGACACAATTTCTACTTGTGGAGCGGAAGAAACAAAAACAGCAATTGCTGCCGCAACAGAAGCTTTTAAAACGTGGAAGAAAACAACAGGCAATGAAAGAAGTGAATACCTTTTCAAAACCGTCAAGCTCATGAGAGAAAGAGCAGATGAGCTTGCACAGATTATAACACTTGAAAACGGCAAGCCGCTTCCGGATGCAAAAAATGAAGTTCGCAGTGCCATCAGCTACCTTGACTGGTATGCAGAAGAAGCCAAAAGAATCTATGGAGAAGTGCTGCCGGCCTCGCATCGGGATAAAAGTCTGATGGTTGTAAAACAGCCTGTAGGGGTATGCGGTGCAATTACTCCTTGGAACTTTCCTCTATCCATGATTACCAGAAAAATAGCACCGGCTCTTGCTGCAGGCTGCACGGTTGTTCTTAAACCGGCAAATCAGACTCCTTTATCTGCCATCAAAGTATTTGAGTGCTTTCATGATGCAGGTGTTCCCAAAGGTGTTGTAAACCTTGTCATTGGCCCTTCTCAAGACATCGGCAAAGAGCTGACATCAAGCCCGGATGTCCGCAAGCTTACATTTACAGGATCCACACGTGTCGGGAAAATGCTTGTTCGTGATTCGGCGGATACAATGAAAAAAGTATCCATGGAATTGGGCGGACACGCTCCGTATATCATTTTTGAAGATGCAGACATTGACCTGGCTGTGGAAGGTGTAATGCTTTCCAAGTTTAAAAATACCGGTCAGACATGTATCAGTACAAACCGTGTATATGCACATAAAAGCATTGCAAAAGAATTTGCTGAAAAATTGGCTAAACGTACAGCCGAGCTTAAGATTGGTGATGGTTTAGAGGAAGGAACGGACGTTGGTCCGCTTATTAACGAAAGTGCATTACAAACAATGAAAAATCAGGTGGAAGATGCTGTTAAGAAAAATGCAGAAGTAGTGGCCGGCGGTAGGGTATATAACTACGATAAAGGTAGCGGTTATTTCTTTGAACCGACAGTTTTGTTGAATGCCACAGACGACATGGTGATCGCAACAGAAGAAACTTTTGGTCCGATTGCGCCTGTATTCACATTTGAGACGGAAGAAGAAATTATCGAAAGAGCCAACAGTACTTTGTATGGATTGGCGGCTTATTGTTATACGAAAAATTTAGGCCGCGGATTAAGAATGATGAGAGAGCTTGAATTTGGAATTATTGGAATTAACGATCCGACTCCAATCGTCATCCAAGCTCCATTCGGCGGAATAAAGGAAAGCGGGATGGGCAAAGAAGGCGGGAAATTCGGATTAGAGGAATATTTGGAGGAAAAATTCGTATCCATTTATGAAAACTAACAATTAAGGGTACATCCGGCCATTTGTATTTTTCCGGCACCGATGTAATAGCACTTGGCATCATTTCCCTGACATCCAAATATAAGCTTCACGATTCTTAGCCGGAAGCTGAACAACCTTTTATTGAAATGTGGTGCCGATGCTGGTTAATTATATTTTGGATTGTACGTAAAGCCATTTTGCGTACAATCCCTTTAGGAAAGGAGGAGCTTTCTTTGAGTAAGGATCTGGAAAAGGCCTTGGAGCAAATTGGTGCAAGGTTTATGACTTTAGATGACATTTACAATGTAAATAAGATGGCCGTCATTGGTTTTGGAGATCCGGAAATCCCATTTAAACCGGAACACCTGGCGAGCCAGATTAAAATTTTTCCCGAAGGTCAGGTCGTCGTAGAGCATGATGATGGAAGTATAGTAGGTTCATGTTCAAGTGTCATTGTGAATTTTGAAAAAGACTATGGGGTAAATCATTCTTTTGATGATATTTCAGATAACGGATACATTCGCAATCATAACCCAAAAGGCAGAAACCTTTATGGAACTGAAGTAGTCGTGCACCCTGATTATAGGGGGTTAAAAATAGGAAAACGTCTTTACCAGGCGAGAAGAGCGATCGCAAAGGCATTTAATTTGGAGAGTATTCTTTTTGGAGGACGCATCCCAAATTATCATAAATATGCAGATCAATTAACAGCAGAGCAATACGCACAAAAAGTTGTGGACGGAGAGATCTATGATCCCGTCATGACGTTCCAATTGAAGAACGGCTTTGAATTCAAGGCGATTTTGCCAAACTATTTGCCGACTGATCCGGAGTCCATGAAATATGCGGCTTTATTGGAATGGAAAAATCCGGATTACAAACCACTGTAAGCGTTCGTTATTTCGGATTAACCAACAGTTAATCCGAAATAACGAATAAAAAATATTAGCAGGAACCTATAGAAAAAAACAAAAAAGTCGGGGGAGGCTCATCGTTTAATGGGGACAAACACAACACTGAAAAGATCACTCGGATTATGGGCGATCGTCGCTTTAGGTTTAGGCTATATGACACCTACTGTAGTATTCGATACTTTCGGAATCGTTTCGAAACAAACGGGCGGACTTGTCCCCTTGGCATATGTAGTCGGATTGATCGTTATGCTTTTTACTGCGATCAGTTATGGGAAAATGGTAAAAGTTTTTCCGAGTGCCGGATCTGCTTACACTTATACAAGGGAAACAATGGGGCCGCGAGTTGGATTTTTGGTAGGTTGGGCTTCATTACTTGATTATTTACTACTTCCTCTTGTAAACGCTGTCATTATTCGGTTATATATGGAAGCCTTACTCCCTGATGCCTCTCCTTGGATATGGGTGATCGCATACGTGGCCTTTGTAACTATTGTCAACGCTGTCAGCATGAGGTCTACATCCGGCGTAAACTTCATTTTGGTTGCTTTCACTATGGTGCTGATGGTTGTTTTTATGATACTAGGTTCTATACAGCTTTATAAAGGGATGGGAACCGGCACACTATTTACTATTCAGCCAATGTTCCAGGCCAATATGGAAATAGCTGCTGTTTTAACCGGTGCTACCATCGTTTGTTTCTCTTTTATCGGGTTTGATGCGATTACAATGTATACCGAAGAGGCAAAAGACATCAACTTGATGCCTAAGGCGATTGCTTTAACTGTCCTGATCGGGGGCGGGATTTTCTTTGCCGGCGCCTATTTTGCCCAAACGCTGTTTCCGGATGTTTCGGTATTTCATGTTGTGGATGATACACTGCCTGAAATTGCCTTGTATGTAGGCGGTGTTGTGTTCCAGCTCATTTTTTTATCGGGAGCTTTTGCAGCAACTGTTGCTTCCGGACTGGCATCTCATGCCAGTGTTTCGAGACTGATGTATGTGATGGGAAGAAATGGCGTTTTGCCCAAAAAGCTGTTTGGCTATGTACACCCGAAATTCAGAACACCTCTGTTTAATGTAATATTTGTCGGTCTTGTCAGTTTGCTGGCCATGGGACCAAGTCTGGAATTAGTATCTGCCCTCATCAACTTTGGTGCCCTGATCGCTTTTTCCTTCGTTAACCTGTCTGTAATCGGATATTTTGTTTTCAAGAAGAAACAATACCAAACTCCGAAACAGGTATTTTCATACGTGATTATGCCGGGGATTGGTGCCTTGTTAACAGGGGTCCTCTGGGCGCATCTGCATGCCGATGCTTTCATCGGAGGAGTCATTTGGGTGGCGACAGGTATCGTCTATATGCTGGTAATGTCCAAAATATTTAAGAGGGATGTAACAAAGCTTGGAATGGACGCCGCTGATGATCTGACGGGGTGACAAGCAATACATTTAACCAGTCTTTTGGTTTTCGTCCCTCCATACCAGTTTCGGTGTGGTGATGCACTTCGAAAAGAAGGAAGGCCCGGCCAAATCGCCGGGCTACCTTTACATATCTGAAGTATTATCCCCGGAGGATTAGGAAGTTATGCTATAAAATGCGGAAGGACTGCTCCTCCATAAATAAAAGCGGCAACTATCATGATGGCTGGATGAATTTTCCACCAAACAATGGCAACCAGTGCTACCAGCCCGATAAAAATGGACTGCCACATGCCGATAGACTCAAAAGAAACTGTACTGAACTGCCATGTCAGCTGGATCATCATTACCGCAATAACTGGCTGTACAAGCATAGTCATCCCTTTGACAATGGGCGATTGTTTAAAATGATTTAATACCTTCAGTAAAACAATTATAGCAATGGCGGATGGAGCAACTGTGCCGATAGTGGCAACAATCAGTCCCAGCCAGCCGGCCTCCTGGTAGCCTGCAAAGGCTGCAATCTTAGTGGCAATCGGTCCAGGCAGGGCGTTGGCAACGGCAAGCATGTCTACAAACTCCGTATTGGTCATCCAGCCGTAATGGTCTACCACTTGTTGCTGTGTTAAAGGTATGGTGGCGGGACCTCCGCCATATCCCAGAATGTTGGCAACAAAAAAGGCCCAAAACAAATCCCAATAAATCATGACGACATTCCCTCTCTATTCTCCTCTTTCTTCTTTTTTTCCCACCTTTGATTGGCCCAATTATAAACTTTTAAATGGACCGTACCATATGCTAAAAAGGTAATAATGACGATAGCCGGATGAAGATCCAATACGCCGAGCAGCAGGAAGGCAAGAACGCCGAATCCAACCCCGATCACTTTACCGAGACCGCCCCATGTTTTTGCGCAAAACTCGTAGGCGGTAATACCAAGCAGTACCGCAATCACCGGTCTGACCGCTGCAATCATTCCCGCAACAATTACCGATTCTTTCATCGAATATAGGGCGCCCAATAGAGCCACTATAGCGATGGAGGTAGGCAAAATATGCGAGAGAATGGCTACAACTGCACCTGCAGTTCCTTTTTGCTGATAGCCAAGCTGAGCGGCCAGCTTGGTGGCTATGGGGCCTGGCAGTGCATTTGCAAAAGCAAGCAGCTCACCAAATTCTTTATCGCTCATCCAGTTATATCGTATGACCGCTTCATGGCGGAATAACGGGATAACAGACGGTCCTCCGCCATATCCGAAAATACCTACCCTTAACATAGCCCCTGACAGCGTTCTGTATCCTTTTAAGTCCATTTTTCATCCCTCCCCGAAATTCGTAACATTAAAGCTTTAAGCCCATTCTGCTTTTATAACGTTTTAACAGCATTTGCGTATCGACACGCATAATTCCTTTTGTAGAATAAAGAGTTTCAAGCAGGAACTCTTCCATTTCCTTCATGTTTTTAAAAACTCCGTGCATATGCAGCGTGCTTGGTCCTGTCATATGATAAAGACTTGTGACGGCAGGGTGAATTGCCAGCTTCTCGGCAATTTCATTTAAATATTTAGGCTCTACATCCACGTTGAAAAAGGCAGACACCTGAATACCAACTTTAATAGGGTTGACTACTGCGGTGAAACGTTCAATGACTCCGTCTTCAATCATTGCTTGGATGCGAGACTGTACTGCCACTCTGGACAAACCGATTTCCTTGGCAAGGTCAGTATAGGAGATCCGGGCGTTCTCCAATAAAATTTCTATAATCCTTTTATCTGTTTCATTTAGTTTCATCTTTGGCATATGGTCAGATTCACGGCCATTTTCGACTGTCATGATTTCCATCCCTTTTCAGTTCATTTTTTTCAAAAAGTATAATATATTGAAAAAATGCTTTCGTTATGGACCACTATAATCTATGTAACATACAAAATCAATAATAACTAACGAAAAACATTACGATATTTATTCATGTGATTAATTTCTGCGGGTTTTCCAATCGTATAGAAAGGAAGAATCGGCTAGATCCAACAAATAGAAAGTGATAGTATATTTTTATTTTAGTTTCGAAAGTTATATTATAACTTACTTTTCTATTTGTCCATTTTAACATTGACAATGTTCCGAAAATTGGGTACGATAGGAGGGACATAATATACCTGTATTGTAAGCAGATATTTTGGTTGAAAGCGCTTATCTACAGGCGGAGGAGAGAGACAATTGATACAATTTAACCATTTATCACATCCGTATCCGGTAACAAGAAATTCCGCGTATGCTATGAATGGAGTAGTTGCTACCTCGCAGCCTCTTGCTGCCCAGGCAGGACTGGAAATTTTACAAAGAGGCGGTAATGCAATAGATGCGGCTATTGCAACAGCAGCATGTCTGACAGTTTGTGAACCGACATCCAATGGGATTGGCGGAGATGCATTTGCACTTGTATGGACGAATGGAAAACTTCATGGGTTAAATGGGAGCGGAAGGGCGCCTAAAAGTTTGTCCATTGAAAAAGTAAAAGAATTGGGATATGACCAAATGCCAAAGCATGGGTGGCTTCCGGTTACAGTTCCTGGAGTGCCCGGAGCATGGGCTGAGCTTTCCAGGCGGTTTGGTAAGCTTTCGCTGACAGAGGTTTTGAAAGATGCAATTGCTTATGCAGAGGAAGGCTATCCGGTGTCACCGACGTTAAGCCGATTTTGGAAGAAAGCCTTTGTGGAGTACAAGGAGATTTTTAAGGATGATGTCTTTAAACCGTGGTTTGATACATTTACTCCAGAGGGGCATGCTCCTGCTCCGGGAGATGTTTGGAGATCACAGGATCACGCGGATACCTTGCGGTCTATAGCCGAAACGAATGGAGAATCATTTTATCGCGGAGAGCTGGCGGAGAAAATTGCGGCATTCGCAAAAGAAACAGGAGGCTTCCTGACTGAGGAGGATCTGGCGGAATACAAGGCGGAATGGGTAGACCCGATCAGTATTCATTACCGCGGATATGATGTGTGGGAGATTCCGCCAAATGGCCAAGGCATTGTTGCCCTCCAAGCCCTTAATATATTAAAAGGGTTTGAATTTACTGCTAAAGAATCGCTTGATACATATCACAAACAAATTGAAGCAATGAAACTCGCTTATGTTGACGGGTATCAGCATGTAACAGAACCGGAGTATATGAGATATTCGGTTGAGGAGATTTTAAGCGAAGCTTATGCTGAGGAGAGGCGCAGGCTGATTACGGAGGAAGCTTGCCTGCCGGAACCCGGTGAGCCAAATGCAGGAGGTACCGTCTATCTGGCTGCTGCAGACAAAGAAGGAAATATGGTTTCTTTTATTCAAAGTAACTATATGGGATTCGGTTCAGGTCTGGTGGTGCCTGGTACGGGCATTGCCCTTCAGAATCGCGGGAACAACTTTTCATTGAATCCGGAACATGTGAATGCCTTGGAGGGCGGAAAGAAAACGTTCCATACCATAATCCCCGGATTTTTGACAAAAGGAGGTCAGGCTGTAGGTCCTTTCGGTGTAATGGGAGGTTTTATGCAGCCCCAGGGACATGTCCAAGTCATTATGAATTCTATTGATTTTGGCCTCCATCCTCAGGCTGCCCTTGACGCGCCGCGCTGGCAGTGGATTGGAGAAAAAACAATTGAAGTGGAAAATCGTTTTCCCCATCATTTTGCGGAAGGCTTGGCACGCCGTGGACATGATATACGAATTGCTTTGGAAACAAATAATTTTGGCCGTGGGCAAATTATTTGGAGAAATCCGGACACAGGGGTCATGATTGCTGGAACGGAATCAAGGACGGACGGAGCGATAGCAGTATGGTAAGCAAAAAAATGGAAGTGCATGATGAGTGACCGGCAAACCTGACAGACATGCGTAAATGCCTTGTTCAGGACAGACAAATGAGCTGATACTCAAGGGAGGCTGGCTAGAAGCGCAATGGGGAAGCAGAGGGGTTGAAGCTAAACCATGGACTCCCCAGCTATGAGATAAAAAATAGGAAAGTCCTTAGTGTACTTGTTTATTTGCGCAAAGCTGGACGGGACGGCTCAAACGTATTCATTTTGTCTTCCGAATAAATTGATTCATCCCTGCCCGATGGTACTCAGCAGGCTTAGAAACGCGATATTCTTAAAGAAGCTCGCGTTTTTTCAGCAAAATATAACTGCAAGAGGCTTCCTGGTTCTGCCGCTCATTTGTACTCGTACAAGGCAGCGGAACTAGAATATCCTATCAGTCTGAGCCGGACAAAACGATCCCTGTTTGAAGATCTTGGAGATCAATCATCCGTTCATTTTAAAAACAGAGTAAGTTCTGAATATGTTATCCGGAACTTACTCTGTTTATTTGGCGTACAGACCTCTATTCCATCAATTCTCCTACAATTTCATATGAACGTAAACGGTCTTTCTGATAGAATATTTGTGAATTGATAATGACTTCGTCCGCTTTGGTATTATCGATTAACTCTTCCAACTTCTCTTTAATCATTTCAGCAGTACCGACAAATGTATAGCCGCTATCAAGAGTTTGTTCGACTGCTGCCCGTTCGTAAGGTGACCAGACCTCATCGATATTATCAATTGGCGGCAGCAATTTTGTCGGCATGTTTCTCCGAAGACTGAGGAATTGCTGCTGCTGGGAAGTGGCTAGCCAATGAGCCCGTTCTTCTGTATCGGCAGCAATGATATTAACACCTACCATGGCATGCGGCTTTTCCAGTGTCTCGGAAGGCTGAAAGTTATCTCTGTACAACTTCAATGCGGCCAGTGTATATTGTGGAGCAAAATGACTGGCGAAGGAAAATGGCAATCCTTTAAGGGCAGACAGTCTGGCGCTGAAATCACTGGAGCCCAGCAGCCAGATAGGGATATTCAGCCCTCTTCCGGGGTAGGCGCGAACATGGCCGGCCGGATGGCCGCTAAAATAATTTTGAAGCTCTTCCACTTGCTGGGGAAACTCTTCAGGTCCCGTGTTTAATGTCCGGCGCAAAGCAAATGCTGTAGCCTGGTCGGTACCGGGTGCACGACCAAGACCAAGGTCTATCCTTCCCGGATACAGCGACTCAAGTGTACCGAACTGTTCCGCTATGACAAGCGGGGCATGGTTTGGCAGCATAATCCCGCCGGACCCGATGCGCATCGTTTCGGTGGCACCTGCTATATGTCCGATTAATACAGAGGTAGCCGAGCTGGCGATTCCCGGCATATTGTGATGTTCTGCCAGCCAGTAACGGTTAAACCCCCATTTTTCAACGTGCTGGGCAAGCTCTGCACTATTCTTGAATGAATCGGAAGCCTCACTTCCTTCTGTAATTGGAGCTAAATCTAAAACGGATAATGGGATTCCATGGAACTTTTTGGCGGTTGGAGAAATCAATACAGTCACTCCTTCAATATCTCTTCAAGGAAATGATAGAATGTTTATAAAGAAACGTCCAATGATCTGATTGGATAAAGGAGGGGGAAATAGTGGAAAGATTGACGGAAGAGGAAATTCGTAATAAATTGGCTGAGTATAAAGATTGGGAACGCTTAGATGAAAGGTGGATTGTCCGAAAATATCGGTTTAGAGACTATTTGACGGGGATATCTTTTGTTCAAAAGATTGCTGAGGAGTCTGAAAGAAGGCAGCACCACCCTTTTATATCGATTGACTATAAGTTGGTAACGGTGAGAATTACTTCATGGAGGGCAAAAGGATTAACAAATCTGGACTTTACAATGGCAGGGATATATGAACAGTTTTATGAGCAGTTAAGCAGTAAATGATAAAATTTTTCTATTATTGTTAGAAACTTTCGTATACTTCCATAATTTTTGTTTTCATGGTAATATAATGGTAATCAACATTTTTATATGTGAAACGCTAGGGGAATCCTTCAAAAGGACTGAGAGAAGAGTGGCACTCTGATACCCTTATCACCTGATCAGGTTTGCGCCTGCGTAGGGAAGTGATATGTTGTATTGCTTATCATACCACTTTCCTATGCGAGAGTGGTTTTTCATTTTTATAAAGGGGGGGATGGTGTGGAATTAGTGGCTGTTACCAATGACCGGCTGGAGGTTAAGCAGCTTGCAGGTATCATGTGTGAAGTAGCGCCAATAGTTGATTACTTCATCATAAGGGAAAGGTCAAAAACTGCTGCGGATATCATAAAGCTCATGGGTTATTTAACCCATGCCGGCATCGAAAAAGACAAGTTGATTATGAATGACAGGGTGGATGTGGCAGTGGCTGCGGGAATTAAGCGAGTGCAGCTTCCTGGCCATGGATTAGAAGTGCAGCAAGTAAAATCATGTTTTCCTGATATTCAGGCCGGCAGGTCGGTTCACTCGCTCAAGGAGGCTGCAGAAGCCATCGGGGCAGGCGCTGATTGGCTTATATATGGACATGTTTTTGAAACGGACTGTAAAAAAGGGGTTCCTGCCCGCGGTTTTCAGGAATTACAAAGGATTGCCGGTACGGTGACCTCCAACATATACGCAATAGGAGGAATCAAACCGTTTCACTTGAAGGAACTTCACGAGGTTCAAATAAAAGGTGCAGCGATCATGTCCGGAATTTTTGACAGTCCCACACCATATGCCGCCGCTAAAGAGTATAGTGAAGCCTGCCGATTACAACATTCAGTTGAAAGGAATTGAATGGAATGACTATTACATTAAATGGAAACGATTATAAGCTGCCTGCCGGGGTAACCAATATTGCGCAGCTTCTGGAGCATTTGGAACTATCCAAACGTATTGTAATTGTTGAGGTCAATAAAGAAATTATTCAAAAAGAAGAATATGACCGCCCAATCAGGGATCGGGATGAAGTCGAAATGATCCATTTTGTTGGAGGAGGATGAAGATGTTAAAAATCGGGGAAAAGACCTTTCGGTCAAGACTGTTATTGGGAACAGGGAAATATCCTTCGTTTGAGATTCAAAAAGAAGCTGTACGAGTCTCGGAGGCCGAAATATTAACGTTTGCTGTTAGAAGGATGAATGTATTTGAACCCTCTCAGCCAAATTTTTTGGAAATGCTGGATTTAGAAAAGTATACGCTGCTTCCGAACACGGCAGGAGCAAGTACGGCAGAGGAAGCTGTCAGAACTGCAAAGCTGGCGAAAGCTTCTGGATTATGTGACATGGTAAAAGTGGAAGTGATCGGCTGTGACCGTACTCTGCTGCCGGATCCTGTTGAAACGTTAAGAGCTTCAGAATTGTTGTTGGAAGAGGGCTTTACTGTTCTTGCCTATACTTCAGATGATGTGGTATTGGCGAGAAGGCTTGAAGAACTGGGTGTGCACGCAGTCATGCCGGGAGCTTCTCCGATCGGATCAGGAAAAGGGATACTTAACCCTCTCAATTTAAAATTTATTATTGAACAGTCGACAGTGCCTGTGATTATAGATGCGGGAATTGGCTCACCCAAAGACGCGGCCTATGCCATGGAACTTGGGGCAGATGCTGTCCTGTTAAATACTGCTGTTTCAGGTGCCAAAGACCCTGTAAAAATGGCTGAGGCAATGAAGCTGGCAATCAAAGCAGGCCGTCTTGGATTTGAAGCGGGAAGAATTGAGGAAAGGGATTATGCGGTCGCAAGCAGTCCAATGGAAGGGTTGCTTCCAAATTGATGGATCGATATTCCAGGCAGGAGTTGTTTGAGCCAATTGGCAGCGAGGGCCAAAAAAAGATCGGACAAGCCCATGCATTGATTATCGGAGCAGGCGCACTCGGATCCGCCAATGCAGAAATGCTTGTCCGCTCAGGCATAGGGCGCCTTACAATTGTAGACCGGGATATTTTGGACTGGAGTAATTTGCAGCGGCAGCAGCTATACACGGAGCAGGACGTTAAGGACCAGCTGCCGAAGGCAGCAGCTGCCAAGAAGCGCCTAAGTGAGATCAACAGTTGGGTCGAAGTAGAAACGATTATTGCCGATGTAACAGCAGACAATGCAGAGGAACTGACGAAGGGAAAAACACTGATTGTGGATGCAACGGACAATATTGAGACCAGGTTATTGATGAATGATGCTGCCTTGAAAAGAGGAATACCCTTTTTTATGGGAGCTATTGTTGCCAGCTATGGCCTGACCTATTCTATCGGGTTGGGAGACTTCCCTTGTCTGCATTGCCTGCTTGATACGCTGCCCCCACAAACGCTTACTTGTGATACAGCAGGCGTCATCAGCCCGATTGTTCAAGTGGTGGCCGCACATCAAGTAACAAATGTATTTAAATATATAGTAGGAGAAAAAGTGGACAACCGGTTGAAGTCTTTTGACTTGTGGTCAGGAGATCAGGCGGCAATTGATGTGGCTACTCTCCGCCGAAAGGATTGCCCAAGCTGTTCCAAACAGGCTGATTATCCGTTTTTATCGAAAAAAAATCAGACGAAAACAGCAGTATTGTGCGGGCGGGATACCGTCCAATTAACATTGTCACGCAGCAGGAATTTAGAGTTGCGGGAAATGGCTGAATCGATCAGTCCGATCGTTACGGATCTAATTTCAAATAAACATTTAATAGCTTGCCGATTTGATGGGCACCGTGTGGTTTTATTCCGTGACGGCCGCATGCTTGTCCACGGAACAAAAGATATCATTAAAGCAAAAACGGTCGCATCCAAATTGATGGGTTGAATATTTGTTAAAAGCATTCCGAATGGGAATGCTTTTTTGTACGTTTAGCGGGATATTTGGCAGGCAAAAGTACAACAATAAGAAAATATAGCTGCATGCATAGAGGAATGTGTCTTAAGAATCATCCTTTGTTGAACTGAAACATAGTTCCGGCTCAAGCCTGGGGCAAGGAGCCCGGCAGCGCTTATTAAAATATTATTAGGCGGCGATGATTGGCTCAAGGCCCCCTGAATGCCGATAAAAATAGGGGCCGGTCGCCAAGCCGGATTCAAAAAAGTCCTAATGACTTCATAACCAGGCTCCTGGACCGAGTGGATCTTGATACTCCCAAGCATCTACATATAGCTGAAGTGATTCCGGAAAACAGTCCCTTAAGATCCGTTTAAAGAATAAGAGGGTAGGGGAAAAGTAAACAATTGCTAAGATTGCTGACTCACAGGCCTAAATCAGGTATGCGGCGTTGAAAAATGTTGGTTTGTAAAGAAAAGCACCAAAAGTGTAAAGATACTTCAAGTGAAAGAAAGACGTGCGAACATACATAAACATTGAGTTGAAAGGGATATGGGGTATAAATGTTTTTTGATCGTTGTAACAAAATCTTTACATTACTTTCATTTACTTTTTACAATTTCTTAATTATTATGAGGAAGGGATAAAATACTGTCGAAAGACGTAAAAAAAGGGCTGAAGAAATGGACTTGCAAACATTACTTTTCATGTTTTTCGGAGGACTGGGGATCTTTCTCTATGGCATAAAAACGATGGGGGACGGTCTGCAGAAAGTTGCTGGTGACAGACTCCGTGATTTGCTTGACCGATTTACGACCAACCCATTTTTGGGTGTTTTAACCGGTATTATTGTGACAGGCCTCATTCAGTCCAGTTCCGGAACAACGGTACTGACAATCGGGCTCGTTACAGCAGGTTTTATGACACTGCGGCAGGCCATTGGAGTCATTATGGGCGCTAATATCGGAACAACCGTTACAGCGTTCATTATTGGGATTGATATTTCAGAGTATGCCTTGCCGATAATTGCACTTGGTACTTTTCTTATTTTCTTTTTTAAAAATCATAAGATTAATAATATCGGGTCTGTGTTTTTCGGATTTGGAGCCTTGTTTTATGGCTTGAGTCTGATGGGAGACGCGATGAAGCCGCTCCGCAGTGCGCAATTTTTTACGGATTTAACTGTAAGTCTGAGTGAACATACACTTCTTGGGGTATTGATTGGTACTATTTTTACAGTGATTGTCCAAAGTTCATCAGCTTCCATTGCACTTCTTCAAACACTGTACGATCAAGGTGCCATCTCCCTTCATGCAGCCTTGCCTATCTTGTTTGGTGATAATATTGGAACAACGATTACTGCTGTGTTGGCATCCATTGGTGCAACGGTTGCTGCGAGGCGTGCGGCACTGACTCACGTGATGTTTAACGTAATAGGTACGACCATTGCTCTCATTTTGTTTATCCCATATTCGAATTTTATTGAATATTTGCAGGCAGCTTTGGATTTGAATCCAAAGATGACCATTGCCTTTGCCCACGGAACATTTAATATAGCAAATACCATCATTCAATTTCCTTTCATTGCTGTGCTGGCATGGATTGTGACAAAACTGATTCCGGGCGAGGATACAATGATTGAATATAAGCCAGTCCATCTAGGGGAAAAGTTTATTCGACAGTCTCCATCCATTGCCCTCGGACAGGGGAAAAAGGAAGTTATGCGTATGGGTAAAATTACGGAGCAGGGGCTTAAAGAGGTTACTGATTACTATCAGACTAAAGGGAAAAAACATCGGGATGTACTTCCTCAAATTGAGGATGCCCTGAACAATCTGGATAAGTTAATCACAGACTATCTCGTACAAATATCATATCATTCCCTTTCGGATCAAGATTTAAAGACACACAGCTCTTTATTAAATACAGTTATTGACCTGGAACGCATCGGGGACCATATCGAAAATATTATGGAACTGGTGGATATCCAAGATAAAAATAAAGTTAAATTTTCAGAACCGGCACGGGACGATTTAGAGAGGATGTTTGAACTGACGGCTTCGACCCTTCGTCAAGCCCTTCAATCGCTTCAAGACGATAATGAGTCTCAGGCAAGAGGCGTTTTGGCGAATGAGCGGCTGATTAATAAAATGGAGAGGGATCTTCGGAAAAAACATATTCAGCGCCTTAATGAAAATCAGTGTACGGGTACAGCCGGGATTGTTTATGTTGATATCGTCAGCAATCTGGAAAGAATCGGAGACCATTCCGCCAACATTGCTCAAGCTGTGATTGGGGAAGAATCCTAGGCTTTTGATTGTTAATAAATATTAAAACAGACTGGGTGATCAGAGATCATCCAGTCTTTTGTTGTCAAAGGTGTTTATTATTTTGATAACGTTCATTTCTTTTCGTTTGCTCGGGGATTTCGTTGTTGTGTTTTCGGTTTTTCATGGAGTATCGGACGTCTGCTCTCGTCATATTATTATTCGGTGCAGCTTCTTCATTCCATTTGCCCATACTTTTCATCCTTTCGCATTAATCGTCTCTTGAATCGTCCTGTGTATCGTTAGAAGAAACAGATGCTATAAATCCATATCCCGTCGGGCTCCACTCCAAAGTTTCATCTATTGGTTTTCTTTTCTGCTTGAAATGGGGCGTGTAGTCTGTCTTTTCTCGGTCATCACCTTGCATGGGGACCCTCCTTACATGTGTTTTTCAATATTTATTGTCCCCATCACCTATAAAAAATTACTCTGCTTTATTTAGGCTGAATACTTCCCTGATCAATGCGTAATCAGTCCCTGCCAGGCGGGCTACAGGTTTCAGAGTTTCTGTACATACATACCCCTTATCAGGATCATACACTTCCTGATCGATATGCACGCAGATAATTCGAGCCAATAGGAAATCCAAAACAGTCAACCCATCATCATTTTTAATTTCATGATGCTGGTCCAGCAGGCACTCAAAGCGTACTTTCGCCTCCCGAATACCCGGAACACTAACTTTTGTGCTTTCTGTCGTATTCAGCCCAGTCAATTCCAGCTCACTCCTTGCGGCAGGAAGGAGTGCTGCTGTTTCGTTGATGTCCCGAATGATTTCTTCTGTCCCGATATGTACAACCAACTCACCGTTTTCTATGGCGTTGCGTGCCGTATCCTTCATTCTGTTTCCTTTCCTCCTGTCTATGGACAGGGAAATGAGGGGAGGGTCGGTGCTGACGGCGTTGAAAAAGCTAAAAGGTGCTGCGTTTACAATTCCATTCACGGTAGACGAAGTTGTCACGAAGGCAATAGGCCGTGGAACAATCGCTCCTGCCATCAGTTTGTACATCTCTTTTCCGCTTATATCACCAGGGTTCAGGCTAATCATACACACACCTCTATTTATTGAACATTCTGATATAATTACTCTTATTTTACACATCTTTAGCGAAAAAGAAAATATGTATCTTTTGTCCGTGCATCTTCCATCCTGTATCCTACTATGTATAACATATCTTTAGAAAGCGGTGTGGATATTGGAAAAGGTTTTTTCTAAGGTGCGATTGCTGGATGACCAGGAACATTGTACTTCTTATGAAGGTATCGATCCAATCGAACTGGCTGAAAAATTATCGGAGATTGCCGATATTGGCCGTACAGATCAAGGGGGTGTATCCCGATTCCCTTATACGGAAGAAGAAAAAGAGGCGAAGCAGCGTTTTAAAGAATGGATGGAAGACATCGGCTTAACAGTCTATGAGGATGCGATCGGAAATTTGTTTGGAAGGCTGGAAGGAGAACATCCAGAGCTTCCGGCAGTGTTGACAGGCTCCCATTTGGATAGTGTTCCCAATGGTGGTGCTTTTGACGGTCCGCTAGGGTGCTTGAGCAGCCTATTAGCCGTCAAGGCGCTCATTCAAACCAATTCCAGGCTTAAAAGGTCAGTCGAAGTCGCTGTATTTGTTGATGAAGAAGGGGCACGATTTAATAATAGCCTGTTTGGCAGCAGGACATTCATGGGCGAAGTCAAAAAGGAAGATTTAAAGCGTTTGAAGGATCAACAAGGAATCAGTTTATATGATGCGATGGTAAAGAACGGCTTTGACCCTGAGAAAATTTCTTCTGCTTTTCGTGATCCGGAAGAAATTTACGCGTTTTTGGAACTGCATATTGAGCAGGGAAAAAGATTGGAGACTAAAGGCAAAAATATTGGCGTAGTCAACGGCATTGCAGGACCGGTATGGACATCATATACTTTTTACGGGGAAACAGATCATGCCGGAAATACTCCGATGGAATATAGAAAAGATACGGTGGCAGCTGCTGGAGAATTTATAACAGTTGTGGAAAAGTTACCGGGATCCTATAGTGAGACAGCAGTGGCAACCGTAGGAAAAATGAATATTTTTCCTAACGGGACCAATGTTATTGCGGGTAAGACCGAAGTAATGGTAGACGCCAGAGATATACATATAGAGGCAAGGGAACAAATGCTGCAGGATATGAAGAGAGCTGCTCAGGATATTGCAGACAGGCGAGGACTTGAAGTAAAGGTCAGAGAAGAAGTAAATATCCCTCCCGTTTTGGTACCTGACAGCATTCAGGATGCTGTTCGTTCCGCCGCTGAAAAGAGCGGGCTATCTACGCTGAATATTCCCAGCGGGGCGGGACATGATGCCATGATTATGGGGAAATACGTACCATCGGGAATGATATTTGTTCCCAGCCATCGGGGGAAAAGTCATTCTCCGGAAGAATGGACATCACTTCCGGATTGTGTCAATGGTGTACAAGTCATGAAAGAAGCATTGAAACAACTGGCTAATCAATAAACCGGGGGCCACCGGTTCGAAGATGGCACTCAAACCTCCCCTGGATTTTGCCTTCATCTGAAATCTTCAGAAGGAAGCGGTCCGGGATAATAACCCAAATAAGCAAGGTGAAGATCTGATATCATCACCCGCTTATTTGATCGTATATCGGATTATTTGTTACTTTCCAAAGCTTCTTTCATATTATCACCTGTAATGTTCCAATGAGATGTATTCCAGGTGGCTTTTCCATCTTTTAGAAGGAAAATTTGCGGTGATTCGTGCTTGATTTGCAGGTCGTCCGCCACTTGATTGGAAACCGGGCGGCTTTCACTGACAATTAAATAATATTTATCCAAATCTGTTGAAAACTCCTGGTACTCTTTATAGGCATTCGCACTAATCGGACAGGTATTGCTATGTTTAAACATAAAAACAGGCTTTTCCTTTGATTCATTTAATATGTTTTTCCATTCTTCTTCAGTTATGATTTGTTTGAGCTCTTCCATTTTTATCATCCTTTCGCGTAGATTCAGGTGAATGTCAAGTTCAAGAATTTGAGCTGCAGGCCCCTTTTTTAACAGTCGTACAACAGCTGTCGTGCCAGGGTTCTGCCGTCAAAGTCTTAAACAAGTGCTTCCACTAATGTTATTATCCCAAAAAATTTCCTGTCAATCACCTTTACTGCTTGATAAATTTTCCTCCATGATATAGTCCGCCACTTGAATCTTGTTCTTATAAAAAGATGAAATGATGAGATGCCTCACTTTGCTTTCGATCGTTTCCTTCATCCGGGCATTTTGTAAAGGAATTTCTACGGAGAATATCAGGCTTCCTTCCTTTATGTCCTTGAATGTAACAACAGGAGGGGGAGTTTGCAAAACGCCTTCTTCTCCTTCTGTTGCCAGCACAGCGGCTTCATGTAATAAAGCCTCTGCTTTCTTTGTATCGGTTCCATAAGCCACGGCAACGGAAATATCCGTGCAGAGCTTTTCATCCGCAAAGTTTTTTACCATATTTTCAATCAGATACTGGTTGGGGATGACAAGTGTCCCTTCTTTATATAGTTTTACAGAAGTGGAGCGGAGTTTAATTTTTGTAACAACCCCTTTTTGGCCATCCACTTCAATGACTTCTCCCACTTCCAAAGGCTGCTCAAACAGAATAATTAGTCCTGATACAAAGTTGGCTGCCACGTTCCTGAGCCCAAAACCTATTCCAATCCCAAGTGTGCTTAATACAACAGCAATAGCCCTCCAGTTGAAGCCTACAATGGCAAGGCTTGAAATGACAGCAATAATCATGACGGTATAGTAGAGGAGACGATTAATCGTGTAGCGGGTACCTATATCTATATTGAATCGATTATAAGCCAGCGGCATAATATAGGAGTTAAACGCTTGGACCAAACGGTTCGCAAGCGTGATGATCATAAAGGCTACCAAAATCAAAAATAGGGAAACGTTAATTCCTTTTACCGAATAAATTGGTGCAAACAGCCATTTCTCTTTTGAAAAGTAAAAGATAAATAAAATGATCGTACCATAGAATGCCAGCCAATTGAGAATGGATTCTGCTGTAGGAATGAAATTGTTTTTAGAGTTTTCTGACCGATATATTTTTCGGATAATAAATAAAATGAGTGATTTGGTTCCAAAAATCAACAAGGCATAAATAAAAAACAGAATGATATCCATGACAGATACATTTTTCAAAAAGTCCAACCTATGCTGAATCTGATGGTCTGCCAAGAATGAATACCCCCTGATTTGACGTTTCTTTTACCTTCATTCCCGGTTTATATAAGGGCAAACAACCTGATTTTCAACAAATAGGAATGAAGGTGAAATTATGATAAAATAGATGGGATATTCATTAAAAAAGCAATAAAAATACATTATAGATTATATGGGATAGAAAGAAGGGTTTATGGCATTTTGGCACTTTTACAAAAGAACCAAGTGGCAGAAATGTTTCACCCGACCATTTACAGGCGGGGAAGAGAATACTATTTTCAGGGCCGAGTAGGCAGACTGAATTTTGATGATAGCAGCGGAGTTTGCCAGACGTATGTTCAAGGAACTGAACCTTATCTGGTGGAGGTTAATGTAAGCAAACTGCCGGAAAATATTGCGGTGTACTGTGATTGTCAGGCATTTGAAAAATATTATGAATGTAAACATATTGTAGCCGCCATGCTTGAAATTTGTGAGAAACAAGACGAGGTGATGAAAGATTACGGCAGGTCATATGGCGGGAAATACCATGCTGCAGCTGACCTCATTCAATTGGTGGACGAGACAGTCTTAACAGGGTATTCCATGCCAGTTATCGGGACAAAGCCGTTAAAATTAGAATATCACCTGGATTTTTCCAACCCTCATGCACTTTTTATTGAACTGAGGGCTGGGATCGATCATGCATACGTTGTTAGAGATGCAGAGGAATTTATTCAAAATGTCAAGAACGGGCAGGAGCATCCTTTTACAAAAAAGTTTACCTACAGCCCGGAAGACCATAAGGTCGATCCGTTGGACAGGGATATTTTACATGAACTCCATTTGCTCATTGAAAATGAGAAGCTGTATGCAGAAGGCATGAAGACATATTATTCAAATCACTCGATTTTTTCTACGCCAAGATCGATCATGATTCCGCCATTGTTTGCCCGGTCATTGCTGGATAAAATAGCCGGCAGACATGTAACCGGGAAACTGGGAGGGCAAACGTTTGACAGGATTGAGATCATGGAGGACGATTTTCCTTTCCAATATGAGCTGGGTAAGAGCGAAAAAAACGATTTGGAATTAAAACTCCCGGAGGTGGCCCATGCGGTATACATGGAGCCGTATGAGATGGTTTTTTTGGAAGGTAAAATTTATTTTCCAGAGGCGGATTTACTTCCTTTTATTGAAAAAATGATTAAAATCCAAAAGAGAAACAGTGTCATTTCCATTGCTGCAGACCAGGCGGATGCGTTTGTATCAGAAGTGCTTCCACAACTGAAAAAGCTGGGGACGGTTGAGGTTGCCGAGCAGGTAAAAGAGCAAATCATTCAGGTTCCCCTCACTGCCAAAGCGTATATTGATTTGGTAGATGACACCATCACAGCAAGGCTGGAATATCATTATGGCGGTCTGGTTGTAGATCCTTTTCATCAGCACGAAGAGGATGGAAAGATTTTAATCCGGGATGTCGAAAAAGAGAAGGAGATCATGCATATCATCGAAAATGCAGGGTTGAAATATAACGGAAAGGAACTTCACCTCCAATTGGATGAGGAAGAGCTTTATGATTTTCTGTTTGTTATCCTGCCTGCATTGGGTGAGCGTTGTGAATTATTCCTTACTAACCATCTCCGTGCAATTGTTTCGGCGGATCAGCCGGTTCCACAAACACGGATTCAAACAGAAGAATCAGCCGGACTGCTGGAGATTAGTTTCCAGCTTGATGGGATCGATGAAGATGAAATAGCCGACGTGATGAAAACGGCCATGGAGAAGAAGCGATATTATCGCATGAAAAACGGAGGATATGTATCGCTGGAAACTGAGGAGTTTCGATCGTTGCAGGAGCTTTTTGAAGATTTGCATGTGGATCGCCATGAACTTGATCAGGGAAGCGTCCGTGTTCCGACCTATCGCGGTGTCCAAATTGACGAAGCTCTTCAGACCAGAAAGGATTATGACTCCTCATTTAAAAAGCTTTTGGACCGGTTAAAACGGCCCGAAGAGCAGACCTTTCCTCTTCCTGAAGGCCTAAAGGCTTCAATGAGGGAATACCAAAAAACCGGTTATCAATGGTTCCGCTCATTGTCCCATTATCATCTGGGCGGAATTTTAGCGGATGATATGGGCTTGGGAAAAACATTGCAAAGCATTGCTTATTTAGTGGCGGAAAACGGGGAAAAGCGCCATTTGATTGTAGCCCCGGCATCCCTTATCTATAACTGGCAAAGTGAATGGAGGAAATTCGCTCCGGTTATCAGGACAGCAGTAATAGCCGGTACACGGGAAGAAAGAGAAAAGATATTGGCCTCTGACGAAGCGGATGTATACATTACCTCTTATTCTACGTTAAGGCAAGATATTGACTTATATCAACATGAGCAGTTTCATACGCTGATTTTAGATGAAGCGCAATTTATCAAGAACTATACAACAAAGTCTGCCGCAGCAGTAAGACGGATACGTGCGACGAGAAAATTTGCTTTGAGCGGTACGCCTATTGAAAATTCGGTAGAAGAGTTATGGGGCATTTTCCAAGCGATCATGCCGGGGCTGTTTCCGGGTTTAAAGGAATTTAAAAAAATGAAACCGGAAAAAATCTCCCGCTTAATCAAACCGTTTATTTTAAGAAGGTTAAAATCCGATGTGTTAAAAGAGCTTCCGGAAAAAATTGAAACTACCCATATTACAGAGCTTTCCAAAGAACAAAAGGAGCTGTATCTCGGATATTTGCAGCGGATTCAGAAGGAAACGGCTGCATCTCTCAAGGGAGAAGGTTTTCAAAAAAGCAGGATGAAAATATTGGCAGGAATTACAAGGCTCCGGCAATTATGCTGCCACCCTTCTCTATTTTTGGAAAACTATGAAGGCAAGTCCGGTAAACTGGAGCAACTGATGGAGACCATTGAAACATCTCTTGAAAATGGGAAGAAGCTTCTCATTTTTTCTCAATTTACAAGTATGCTGGACATTATCCAACAGAAACTGTATGAAGCAGACTATTCACATTTTTATCTGAATGGACAGACGCCTGCGCAAGAACGGCTGAGAATGAGTGAGCAGTTTAATCAAGGAAAAACATCTATTTTTCTCATTTCGCTAAAGGCGGGAGGCACTGGCTTAAACCTAACGGCTGCCGATACAGTGATCTTGTATGACTTATGGTGGAATCCTGCAGTAGAAGATCAGGCAGCAGGAAGAGCGCACCGTTTCGGGCAAAAAAACGTCGTTCAAGTGATCAGACTGATAACAAAGGGAACGATTGAGGAGAAAATTTATGAATTGCAGCAGAAAAAACGGGAACTGATTGAGCAGGTGATCCAGCCCGGTGAAACGATGCTCTCCAGTTTATCTGAGGAAGATATAAAGGAAATATTAAGCATGTAAGGCGAGTAAAAGCAGCTGTTTTCACGACAGTTGCTTTTTTATTTTTGAAGGAGCGTATGCAAGAAGTCGGATGAGGTATAGAGTGATTCATAAATGAAGAAAAGAAGATATATTTTTTAATGGACGGAATATAGTTCCTATAGTGGCTGTTCATCTACTGTTATACAGTAAAATATAACTAATATTAAATTATAATAATTATAACTTGAAAATGATTATTGATCATGTTACGATGTACTTACATTAAAATTATTATAAATAAGGCGGGATGATAATGGCAAATAACGATCATAAATTAACAACAAGCTGGGGAGCTCCGGTAGGGGACAACCAGAACTCCATGACAGCCGGAGCAAGAGGTCCGACATTAATTCAGGATGTCCACCTTTTGGAAAAGCTGGCCCATTTTAACAGAGAACGGATTCCTGAGAGAGTGGTCCATGCAAAGGGTGCCGGGGCACATGGCTATTTTCAGGTGACCAACGATGTCTCGAAGTATACGAAAGCAAAATTTTTATCTGAAGTAGGCAAGCGCACGCCAATGTTCATTCGTTTTTCGACCGTTGCGGGAGAATTGGGATCTGCAGATACAGTAAGAGATCCACGCGGATTTGCGGTGAAGTTTTACACAGAAGACGGAAACTATGACCTTGTAGGCAATAACACGCCTGTATTCTTCATCCGTGATGCGATTAAATTCCCGGACTTTATCCATACTCAAAAAAGAGACCCGCGTACACATTTGAAAAATCCAAATGCCGTGTGGGATTTCTGGTCTTTGTCACCTGAATCTCTTCATCAGGTCACAATTTTAATGTCTGACAGGGGAATCCCTGCTACATTCCGTCACATGCATGGGTTTGGAAGCCATACGTTCAAATGGACAAATGCAGAAGGCGAAAGCGTTTGGGTGAAATATCATTTTAAAACCGACCAAGGAATTAAAAACCTTGATGTACATCTCGCTGCAAAATTGGCAGGAGAAAATCCTGATTATCATACGGAGGATTTATTTAATGCGATTGAAAATGGAGATGATCCATCTTGGACATTATATGTGCAGATCATGCCGATTGAAGAGGCAGATACGTATAGGTTTGATCCATTTGATGTGACAAAAGTATGGTCGCAAAAAGATTATCCATTGATTGAAGTGGGACGGATGGTATTGAACCGCAATCCTGAAAATTATTTTGCGGAAGTAGAGCAGGCGGCATTCTCGCCGGGAACTCTTGTACCGGGAATCGATGTCTCACCGGATAAAATGCTCCAGGGACGGTTGTTTGCCTATCATGATGCACACCGTTACCGCGTCGGGGCCAATCACCAGCTGCTCCCGATTAACCGTCCAAAAACTGAAGTAAGCAATTATCAGAGAGACGGTGCGATGCGCTTTGACAACAACGGCGGCGGCTCTGTCTATTATGAGCCGAACAGCTATGGTGGTCCAATGGAATCTCCGGCCGACAAACCTGCTCTATATCCTGTTTCCGGAGATGCGGCCAGTGTCAGCTATGACCATGATGATCACTATACACAGCCGGGGGATCTATATCGCCTAATGAGCAAGGATGAACGCGAACGGCTTGTAGCCAACATTGTTGCTTCGATGAAACCTGTGGAAAAAGATGAAATTAAGCTGCGTCAAATTCGGCATTTCTATAAAGCTGATCCGGAATATGGAACAAAAGTCGCTGAAGGATTAGGGCTGAAAGTTCCCTCGGATGAAGTGAAACTATGATTGGACAGAGAGCCGCGAAAAGCAGCTCTCTTTTTTTGTCTGTTTATGAGAATTCCCGACGTTCATTGGTCCTGGACTGGAAAGGATGAAGTCCTTCACGGATCCAATTAAACATTACAACCATTGATACCATCCAGAATGCTTGGATTAATAGCTGTAATAAACCTGTCTTTGTATTCGCTCAAATATTTTTTTAATCGGCCGGCTCCCTCACTCATTTACTTTGCCAGGTTAAATAGTTTCGGCGGCTGATCCTGTTTGATAATAAGACGGATATGCAGAGCATAGGATAGGTTGAGGGAGGATACGTTATGAAGTTCAGTTATGTTACGCAGTTAACCTGTTCCAAGTGCTCTCGGGCATACAGTCCGGATATTGTTCAGCAGCTATGTGTGTGCGGCTCGCCCCTGCTGGTCAGCTATGATTTCAAGACTCTGGCAAAAATGTTAAAGCCAAGTGATCTTGTAAAGAGAAAACCTGATCTCTGGCGGTATCATGAACTGCTGCCGGTAAAAAGCCCGGACCGTATCGTTTCATTGGGGGAAGGAATGACCCCTCTGCTTCGAATGAAGAAGTTGGGGACCGATATGGCTCTGTCCCAGTTATACATGAAAGACGAAGGTTTGGTCCCGACAGGAACATTTAAGGCGCGCGGAGCAGCCGTGGGAGTATCGAAAGCAAAAGAATTAGGAGTGAAAGGATTGGTGATGCCAACCAACGGAAACGCCGGAGCAGCCTGGACACTCTATTCTTCCAGGGCAGATATTCAGGCTGTCATTATCATGCCAAAAAGTGCACCCGCAATGATCCGATCGGAAGTGGCTCTAGCAAACTCTCAACTTTATTTAGTCGACGGACTTATCAGTGACGCCGGAAAAATAGCAGCAAAGACAGCAGCGGAATTTAATTTATATGATGTCTCCACATTAAAAGAACCGTACCGCATAGAAGGTAAAAAGACGATGGGATTTGAAATAGCCGAACAGCTCGGCTGGTCGGTTCCGGACGTCATTTTATATCCGGCCGGCGGCGGAGTAGGACTTATAGCGATATATAAAGCGTTAAAGGAACTGCAGGAATTGGGCTGGATTGATTCAAATAAAATGCCCAGGTTCGTGGCAGTTCAGGCCGAGGGATGTGCCCCTATTGTCAAGGCGTGGAAGGAAGGAAAAAAAGAATCGGAGTTTTGGCCTGATTCCCGGACAGTTGCTTTCGGCATCAATGTCCCTAAAGCATTGGGAGACTTTTTGGTCCTTGAAGCCATCTATGAAACAGGCGGGTGTGCCGTTGCCGTGAATGATGAAGAGATCCTCAAAGAACAGGAGAAAATGATCAGGAAAGAAGGTGCTTTTATCTGTCCTGAAGGAGCCGCTGCCTTCCTGGCAGCCCGCAAACTTCGAAAAGAAGGATGGATACAAGAATTTGAAAAAGTAGTTGTCATCAATACCGGAACAGGATTAAAGTACATGGGTCAGGAAGGAGCCGAATTGCCGCTTCTGCAACCTGATGAGCGGATCACCCGTCTTCAAGTATTGCCATAGCGTTCTCTCCCTCACAAAGTGCAATACGAGGAGGGCTTGTCATGAGGAAAAACTTTGTTCTACAAATATTTGCAGCCTTCATCCTTGCTATTATTGCCGGATTGATTTTTGGGGAAAGAGCGACGGTTGTTCAGCCGCTGGGGGATTTGTTTCTCAGACTGATTAAGTTTATTATTGTTCCCTTGATTCTTTCGACGATCGTCGTTGGCGTAACAGGGGCAGGAAATATTAATAAGCTTGGCAAACTTGGCGGTAAAGCCATCAGTTATTTTCTTGTTACAAGTTTTTTTGCAATCACCCTTGGGCTGATTGCCGGATTTGTTTTCCAGCCCGGAAAAGGGATTGACGTTACGCCGGGAGGAGAAGCAGTGGAGCCCGCAGCTACGGATGGTGTAATAGCGACCTTATTAAATATCATTCCTACAAATCCTATCGAAGCATTAACGACCGGCGCTGTCCTGCAAATTATATTCTTTGCCATCTTCCTGGGAGTGGCTATTACCCTTGTCGGTGAAAAAGCCCAGCCGGTTCAACACTTTTTTGATGGACTTGCGGAAATCATGTATAAAATTACTGGTATCGTTATGAAGCTTGTTCCGCTTGGGATATTCGGACTTCTCGCACCCATAGTAGGAACTCATGGGGCTTCTGTTCTCATGCCGCTGATCAAAGTTATTATCGCAATGATTGTCGCGGTCATTATTCATGTGGCAGTGGTCTATTCAACCGCGGTAAAATTACTAGGAAAAATGAGTCCCTTGAAGTTTTTTAAAGGAATTTTTCCGGCTGCATCAGTCGCATTTGCTACTTGCAGCAGCTCGGGAACCCTTCCGGTAACAATGAAAAATACTCAGGAAAATTTGGGAGTTTCAAAGGAAACGAGCAGTTTTATCCTTCCCCTTGGAGCAACGATCAATATGGATGGGACCGCCATTTATCAAGGGCTGGCCGTGATGTTTATTGCCCAATATTATGGCGTGGATTTAACAGCTGCTCAAATTTTGATAGTGATGCTGATGGGAACCTTGGCTTCAATTGGAGCAGCAGGGGTTCCGGGTGCCGGATTAATTATGCTTACGATGGTGCTGACAGCAGTTAATCTTCCATTGGAAGGGATTGCCCTGGTGGCTGGAATTGATCGGATCCTCGATATGTTCAGAACATCGGTCAACATTGTCGGTGATGCTTCTGCTTGTGTTGTGGTCGAAAAACCTGGTACGGAAGTCAAAAAGGGGGCATAGATTGAAAAAGGCACAGGGAGGCGGTCTCTGTGCTCTTTTATGATTGCGCAAAAGATTGTTGGACTCGAGGCAGCATGGGCGTTGCTTCTTAAGCCCCGGTAAAAAGAGTTGCATTCGTTCCCGATCAAGAGTTCAACCCGATCCAATTGTTACGCAAAAGCGCATTCGTCGGAACGAGCCTTTCCCGCCTTAAATATTTTTTCTGGTTACCCCTTCTTACCAACAAAAGTAAATATGATATCCATTTCCAAGCAAATGGAATTTTAGGAGTCCAGTAATCATTACCTATATATCATCATCAAAAAAACAAGATTACTCAAACACAGTCCGGCAAAACCCGATGACGGTCTTTTTGCCGGACTGCAGATTCAGTCATGCCTATTCATTCGTCAATTTTAATCTTTCCAGCAGGTTGAAGAACAAGCTTAATACGATTGCAACTACGGTTGCCAAGCCCATTCCGGAAAGGGGAACGGTGCCGATTGTAATGGAAGCTCCGCTGATTCCAATGGCGAGTACTATACAAGTTAAAATCATGTTGTATGAGATATTATAATCGACATTCGCTTCAACAAGCATCCGAAGTCCACTGACTGCTATAATTCCGAATAGCAATAACGAAATGCCGCCCATGACCGGTGTAGGAATGGATGAAATCAAGGCTGCGAGTTTTCCGCAAAAGGAAAGAAGAACAGCAATGACTGCAGCTATTCCGATGATCCAGGTAGAATACACCCGTGTAATGGCCAATACTCCAATATTTTCTCCATAAGTTGTATTCGGAGTGGAACCGACAAAGCTGGAAATCATGGTCGAAATCCCGTTACCCATTAAGGAACGGTCAAGTCCGGGATCTTTGACCAAGTCTTTTTTTACAATATTGCCGGTAACGACAAGGTGGCCGATATGTTCGGGAACGAGTACAAGAGCTGCAGGCAATATCAGTAAAATATCAGACCAATTGAATTTTATTCCATAATAAGTAGGTGCAGAAATCCAGGATGCTTCCCTGACCGCTGTTAAATCGACCATGTTCATAGACAGGGCGATCACGTACCCTGCGACAATCCCCAAGAGGATCGGTATGATCTTCAAAAATCCGCGCATCGTCACCCAGCAGATGATTGTAATCGCCAACGTCAGCAGTGAGACTGTAATGACTTTTGGATCAGGCGACCATCCCTCGGGTGCATCGGCAGGTTTCACCAGCCCTGCCATGTCCGCGGCGACAGGAACCAACTCCAGACCGATGACTGCCACGATCGCTCCCATGGCTGCCGGTGGAAAAATAATATTGATCCAGGCAGTTCCCACCAGTTTTACAATCAATGCAACGATGACAAGGGTAAGGCCGACAGCAAAAAATCCTCCCAAAGCATACGCGTAGCCTTCGCCTCCTGCGTACTTGGACAAAACGGCAAACACAGGGGAAATAAAGGCGAAGCTGGACCCGAGATAAGCAGGTATTTTCCCCTTTGTAATTAGGATATAGAGCAATGTGCCTAGCCCGTTCATCAGCAGAATGGTTGCAGGGTCTACTTGGAACAAAAGCGGTACAAGTACCGTAGACCCAAACATGGCAAACAAATGCTGAAAACTGAGGGGAAGACTTTTCAAAATGGGTAAACGTTCATCTACCTGGATTTCTCTTTGACTCATTCTTTTCTCTCCAATACTTAAAAATTTCTCCTATGCAAAAAGCACCTTACCCAATAAAAGGCAAGGTGCTGGCTAATTTTTCCACAGCAAAATCTACACGCATCCTCTAAATGCGCGCGCACCTTGTCAGCCTCACGGGACTGGTTTAAAGGCATAGAAGATGTAATTGTCAAAAACATTATGTCAGCTGCCATGGAGAATGTCAATCCTTTTTTGTCAAAACTGAGAGGATATAAAAACTCTCCTATCCAAATTTTTCGGCACGCTCAACGAACAGCTTTGCAATTTCCACAATCGTCTGTACCGACTTTTCCATAGTATCCACAGAGACAAACTCGTAAGGGCCATGAAAATTTTCTCCGCCGGTAAAGATATTGGGGGTGGGCAGCCCCATAAAAGAAAGCTGGGAACCGTCCGTCCCCCCGCGGATCGGGGATATAACGGGTTCAATGCCCAGTTTTTTCATGGCGTCTGAAGAAATTTCAACAATTTCTTGCACAGGTTCAATCTTTTCCCGCATGTTATAATATTGGTCCTTTACTTCCAATACTATTCGGTCATACCCATATTTTCGGGCTAATTCATTCGCAATCTTTTTCATAAAATCTTTCTTTCTTTCAAAGTTCTCGCGGTCAAAATCCCGGATAATATAATGCAGAACCGATTGTTCGACATTGCCCTCGAAAGATAGAAGGTGATAAAATCCCTCATAGCCTTCAGTTTTCTCCGGCACTTCTTCAGCCGGAAGGCGGTTGTGAAATTCCATAGCAATCTTTTGTGAGTTGACCATGATGCCTTTAGCTGTACCTGGATGGATATTTGTTCCGTGGACCGTCAGTTTGGCGGCGGCTGCGTTAAAGCTCTCATATTCAAGCTGGCCGATTTTACCGCCGTCCACCGTGTAGGCGAATGAAGCCTGAAACGCATCAACATTAAACCGGTGGGGACCTCTGCCGATCTCTTCATCCGGAGTAAATGCCACTCTAACTTTCCCGTGCTTGATGTCAGGGTGCCGAAGCAAATAATCCATGGCTGTCATGATTTCGGCGATCCCTGCTTTATTGTCTGCACCCAGCAATGTTGTTCCGTCCGTGGTGATAAGGGTATGTCCTTTGCAGTCCAACAGGGACGGAAATTCTTTTGGGGATAAAATGATGTTTTGGTCCCGGTCCAGGATGATATCATGACCGTCATAATCGTCTACAATTTGAGGGTTGCCCCCTTTTCCTGTAAAGTCTGCCGCCGTATCCATATGGGCTAAAAAGCCGATGACCGGCACGTCTTTATCTGTATTGGATGGAAGAGTTGCCATGACGTATCCATTTTCGTCTATTGTTACGTCTGCCATGCCAATGGATTGTAATTCTTCAACCAATTGGCGGGCAAGTGTCAGCTGGCCGGGTGTAGAAGGACAGGAATCGTTGTTTTCATCGGATTGTGTATCGATTTTTACATAGGAGGTAAACCTTCGAATTAAATCACTTTTCATTCTAAAAAACCCCTTTCCTTATAGTATTGAACTCCCGGGACAATAATAAACAAAATAAAGATGCCGACTGACTCTATATGAGCAATCGGCATGCATCATTTTTCTGGTTGTTCAGCAGGGATTTCCACCCACTCTTCAGCCCACTTGGATATTTCATTCATGATTGGCTGAAGCGCCATTCCTTTTTCAGTCAGGGAGTACTCTATCCTTACTGGAGTTTCGGGATACACCTGTCTCTTTACGATTCCCTCTTTCTCCAGGTCTTTTAAACGCTCTGATAAAACCCGCGCACTGATCGGCATGGCGGATTCAACCGTACAGAAACGCTGGGGGCCCTCCAAAAGCTGGCTGATAATCAAACCGGTCCAGCGCTGGCCCAATATATTCATGGCTTTTTCGAACTTGGGGCATATATATTTGTTCATTTTGTTCACCTCGTTATTGTTATTATACCATTTTTTATTCTTTCTTGACATATAAGTTAAACTAAATTATAGTTACTTACATAAAGTAAGTAAAGAGGATGGAGGAAAACTTTTTATGAACCATATGCATCCCGTTATTGGGAAAGTCACATTAACTGTGCAGAATCTGGAGCGTATGACTGCTTTTTACCAAGATATCCTTGGATTACGGATACATGAACATTTGGAGGGACGGACATCTTTTACAGCAGACGGAAAAACGGTTTTGTTAGAACTGATAGAGGACAAAAAGGCTGCATTGAGAAATCCTCGAACAACCGGTTTATTTCATATTGCCTTCTTACTTCCGGAACGAAGTGATCTGGCAGATTTTCTGAAACATCTGGTTCAAATCCGTTATCCGCTTCAGGGAGCTTCCGATCATGATGTCAGTGAGGCCATCTACTTGGCTGATCCGGAAGGAAACGGGCTGGAAATATATAGAGATAGAGAGCCATCTGAATGGCGCTGGCAAGGCGATCAGGTGTATATGACAACCGTTGCGCTTGATGTGGAAAACTTGTTGGAAGATGCATCAGACTCCGGTTGGAATAGGATGCCGGCCGGAACCCTTGTCGGACACATCCATCTACAAGTATCGGATTTGGCAGAGGCCAAAGAATTTTACTGCGACGCGGTTGGTTTTGATCCGGTATTGAAATACGGAAGTCAGGCACTCTTTTTTTCTTGGCATCGATACCATCATCATATCGGATTAAATACATGGAACAGCTTGGGGCAGGGGCCGCCGGCAGAAGGCAGCACCGGGTTGAAACACTACACGGTTCTTTTTTCCGGTGAAGAAGAGAGAAACGAGGCTGTGAAACGATTAAGAGCACGGAATGCATGGGTCTCTGAGGAAGCGGATGTCATTATGACAAAAGATCCTTCAGGTATCCACATCGTTTTAGGGATGAAGTAATAAAAAAAGTACCAGAAATGGAGCAGATGCCAAGTCATAGCAAAAGGGCATTTCCATCTGGTGCTTTTTTTATTCCTATTGTAAACCAAATTAATAAATTAGTTGACATTGGAGAGTGACATCTATTATTCTCGTAATAGACCAATGCAAAGAGGTGACATAAATGGGGAGTGAAGTGGTTAAATCTAAGGGAAAGCTGAGAACGCTGGACATGATGTATGTTAGTCTCTTTTCAGCTTTAATGATGATCGGGGCGAACATTACTTCTTTCGTTCCCTTCATGGTAGTGGGAGGAGTTCCGATTACGCTTCAGGCGTTTTTTGCCGTTTTGGCAGGGGCTTTTCTGGGAAGTCGGCTCGGTGCCATTTCGATGGCAGTTTATGCGTTTATCGGACTTGCGGGGGCGCCGGTCTTTGCCCGTTTTCATGGAGGAATAGGCCAGCTGCTCAGCCCGACGTTTGGATTTATCATCGCTTTTATTTTTACAGCGTATATTACGGGGAAAATCATCGAAAAAAACAGTAAACTTTATTCTTATGTCATAGCGGCTTTACTTGGAACGGCTTTCAGTTATTTGTTCGGTACACATTGGATGTATGCCGCCTATAAATTATGGGCAGCTGCACCGGATGCTTTTTCGTATAAAGTTGCATGGATGTGGATGGCTGTTCCTCTGCCCAAAGACATTCTTCTGGCAATATTGGCAGCCTTATTTGCGTATCGAATGCAGGGGATTGTAAGAAAGTCATGATAAAGGAGACAAAGAGATGAATCGATTTGACCAAATGGCTGAGATGGTTCTGGAAGGGAAAGAATTGACAGACGAACAGGCCATGGAAGTATTGGAATGCCCGGATGACGAGCTGCTATCGCTATTGAATGCAGCTTATAAGGTAAGAAGAAAATTTTACGGGAATCAAGTGAAGTTGAATATGATAATCAATACGAAGTCAGGCCTTTGCCCGGAAAACTGCGGCTACTGCGCTCAATCGATCGTTTCGAAAGCGCCGATTGAAAAGTATTCCATGATGAAAAAAGATGAAATTGTTGCTGGGGCGGCACGTGCTGCGGAGTTAAACGCCGGCACCTATTGCATTGTAGCAAGTGGAAGGGGACCGGCCAGCCGTGAGTTGGATATTGTAGCCGAGGCCGTTAAAGAAATTAAAGAGAAACACGAGGGGATGACTGTTTGCGCCTGTCTTGGAATTTTAAAACCGGGCCAGGCGGAAAAATTAAAGGAAGCAGGGGTAGACCGTTATAACCACAATATCAATACATCAAGCAATCACCACGAGAATATCACTACTTCGCATACATATGAGGACAGGGTACAAACGGTCGAAGCCGCCAAAGCTTCCGGGATTTCTCCGTGCTCCGGTGTGATCGTCGGGATGAAAGAGAAGAAAGAAGATGTCATTGACATGGCGCGAAGCTTGAAAATCTTGGACGCGGACTCTATTCCGGTGAACTTTTTGCATGCCGTTGACGGTACGCCTCTAGAAGGAACCAATGAACTCAATCCGAGGTACTGCCTGAAAGTGCTTTGCTTATTCCGTTTCATTAATCCGACCAAAGAAATTCGAATATCCGGAGGAAGGGAAGTAAACTTGCGCAGCTTGCAGCCGCTTGGGCTGTATCCGGCGAATTCTATTTTTATAGGAGATTATTTGACAACGGATGGCCAAGAGGGGTCTAAAGATCTAAAAATGCTGGAAGACATGGGCTTTGAAATAGACATGGAGCCTTTAAACCGTGAAAAAGCTAAAGCTCTGGCTACAGTATAAAAAGAACTAGTTAAACGAAAATCCGAACGTTGACCCGAATTTCTTCCAGAAGAATTTGGATCAGTTCGGTTTTTCTTGTTTAAAGCTAAGTGAACGGTTAGTGAGACCCCAGTCTTTTTGCTTTTTCTATTCATGAGGGGCAGCAGTACACCATGTCAGAAATCAAGAGAGAAGACTGCAGATTGCAGGGTTTTCGACAAATGGTGCCGCAGGGACCGATGGCTTGTCTGTTAATCTATGATCAGGCATATGACCGGCAGTCAAGGGTTGTGCAGTCTTGATCAGTTGTCTTGTAAGCATAAAGGGTTGAAGCTGCGCCGCAGATCATTTTTTCATTTCCCTCTCAAGAAGCGTAATCAAATTATGATATGATTACTTTATACCAGTAAGGGGGAAATACCGTGAATATATACGAAGATTTATGCCTGCTAATCGGTAAAGAAAAAACATCTGTCAATGAAACGGTCTTGGTGAATCACAGCAAAGATGAATCTAATCATCAATCCGTTGAGCCGGACGTCGTTGTGTTCCCGGAGTCTACTGAAGATGTTCAAAAAATACTAAAGTATGCAAATACTCATAAGGTGCCCGTTGTTCCATATGGAGCAGGGTCAGGGCTGGAGGGGCAGTCTATTCCTGTTCAGAAAGGAATATCGGTCGATTTTGAGAAGATGAATAAAATCCTTGAGGTTCGCCCAGAAGACTTGGCTGTCATCGTCCAGCCGGGGATCACCCGTGTTCAATTAAATGAAGAATTGAAAAAATACGGATTGTTTTTCCCGGTCGACCCCGGAGCCGACGCATCCATTGGCGGCATGGCTGCGACCAATGCAAGCGGTACAATGACTGTGCGGTACGGGGGAATGCGGAGTCAAGTTTTGAACTTGAGGGTCGTATTGGCTGACGGTCGGGTCATTGAGACAGGGAGCCTGGCGAAGAAGTCATCTTCCGGTCTTCATTTAAACGGCCTGTTTGTCGGTTCCGAAGGAACGTTGGGGATATTTACAGAGATTGCGCTGAAATTGCACGGTATCCCGGAAGATATAGTTGCTGCGAGATGTTCATTTCCCTCTGTCAGCAGCTGCGTGGAAGCCGCGACAGCCATATTGGCGGCAGGTGTACCTGTAGCAAGGATAGAACTGGTGGATGCCCGTACCATTCAACAGACGAATGAATATTCAGGAACGGATTACCCGGCAGCGCCGTCCCTGTTCTTTGAGTTTCATGGCAATAGAGGCGGAAATCAAGAAGACATTGAGTTTGTTCAAGCGATTGTAGAAGAGGCAGGATGCCTGGAATTTTTGTCCGAGACCAATTCTCTCAAACGTGCAGCTCTTTGGAAAGCACGCCATGAAGTGAATTTTGCCTATCGTCATGGAAATCCCCGACTGGACAGCATTACTACGGATGTATGTGTGCCGATTTCCAAACTGGCCGAGAATGTTGAATTTGCCAGCAGAAAGCTGAATGAATATGGATTAAAAGGGGGAGTTGTCGGTCATGTGGGAGATGGTAACTTTCATTCAATGATCCTCTATGACCCAAATGTGAAAGGGGAATATGAAAAGGTGCTTCAGCTGACTGACGAAATGGTTGAGCTTGCTTTACAATCCGGCGGCACATGCACGGGTGAGCATGGGGTCGGCCTTGGGAAGATAGGATACCAAAGGAAAGAACATAAGGAGGCATTGGATGTCATGCTTTCTTTAAAGAGAACATTGGATCCAAACAACATTATGAATCCCGGGAAAATTTTTCCCGGTGAAGGATAAAGCAAGGCTGGGATATCGCTAAAAAGATTAATCTTAAAAAAATTGTTGGCTTAAAAAATGAACGGATGCAACTTCTCGTGGAAAAATTACATCCGTTCGGATTTCCTTTACCCTATGAAAAGAGGCCTGGTCAGAATTCAACCAGGTCTCTTCTATGGTACACTTTTTTAAATAACTCCCTGAACGATCATAGCATCTGCCACTTTTGTAAATCCGGCAATATTTGCACCGGCAACCAAGTTGCCCTTCATACCGTACTCTTCAGAAGCCTGAACGCTGCTCCGGTAAATATCTACCATTATTTTCTTCAGTTCCGTGTCCACTTTCTCAAGGGACCAGGCGATTCTGGAGCTGTTTTGAGCCATTTCAAGAGCAGAAACGGCGACACCTCCTGCGTTGGAAGCTTTTCCGGGTGCATAAAGAATTTCATTTTTCAGGAATACTTCAGCCGCATCATGGGTTGTCGGCATATTGGCACCTTCACCTACTGCTTTTACTCCATTGGCTACAAGCGTTTCTGCCGCTTGCTTATCCAACTCATTTTGAGTGGCACAAGGCAGGGCAATATCACAAGGAATTGTCCAGATATTTTGGCTGCCCTCAAAGTATTTAGCGTGAGGGTGCTCATTTATATACTCACAAATTCTTGCTCTTTCCACTTCTTTTAACTGTTTCAATGTTTCCAGGCAAATCCCATTTTCATCATAAATGTATCCGTTGGAGTCGCTGCAGGCCACTACTTTTGCCCCGTACTCCTGAGCTTTTTCAATGGCATAAATCGATACATTGCCTGATCCGGATACGACCACAGTTTGACCTTCAAAATCCATACCCTTGTCTTTCAGCATTTCATTTACAAAGTATATGAGTCCATAGCCGGTTGCTTCTGTTCTTCCAAGGCTTCCGCCGTAGCCAATTCCCTTGCCGGTAAGCACGCCGGAATCGTAATGCCCGGCAATTCTTCGATATTGGCCGAACATATAACCGATTTCTCTGGCTCCAACGCCAATATCACCGGCAGGAACATCGATGCCCGAACCAATGTATTTGCTGAGCTCTGTCATAAAGCTTTGCGTAAATCTCATAATTTCTGCATCCGATTTGCCTTTGGGGTCAAAATCCGCCCCACCCTTACCTCCGCCGATTGCCTGGCCGGTCAAGGCGTTTTTAAAGATTTGTTCAAAACCTAAAAATTTGATAATACTCGCGTTAACAGAAGGGTGGAATCTAAGTCCGCCTTTGTATGGTCCAAGCGTGCCGTTAAATTGTACTCGGAATCCGCGGTTCACTCTCACCTTCCCGTTATCATCAACCCAAGGTACCCGGAATGAAATCATTCGTTCCGGTTCAACAATTCTTTCCAGTATGCCGTTTTCCTTATACTTTGGATTTTTTACCAATACGGGAAGAAGAGAGTGGAAGATTTCCTGGACAGCTTGGAGGAATTCAGGTTCATGTGCGTTCCGTTGTTTTACTGATTCATATACACTGTCTATATATTTTTTGGCTGCCTGTAATTTATGTTTTTCCATTTCCATTATCATTGCCATTCAGTTTCACTCCCATTCACCAGTATTTGATTTTCAAGATAATGTCACGTCCTAAAATTTGGTTACAATTCATTTTATCTTTGACAATTAATCTAAAGCAATACACAATTGAGATAAGTTTGATGCTTTTTTGATATGAATCAAAATAAAAACGGAAAAACACTTGCAAATACCATTATGAACTGCCAAGCAAAGGCATATCTATTCACCAGATACATACCCCTTTGTCCGGCACAACGAAACTTATCATATAGCAATCGACTGATAATAAAGGAGGTTCTGTTCTTGGAACTGAGACAAATAGAGTATTTTATTGAGGTAGCTCAAAGAGAGCATATGACAGCAGCTGCAGAGGCACTGCATGTAGCGCAGTCTGCTGTCAGCAGACAAATTGTCAACCTTGAAGCAGAACTCGGTGTAGATCTGTTTATCAGGGAAGGGCGCAATATCCGCCTGACTCACCTGGGAAAAATGTTTTTAGAAAAGATGGAAACGGCAATGGATTTAATCTATGAAGCAAAAAGGGAAATTGAAGAACAACTGGACCCGGAGAGGGGAACTGTAAGAATTGGCTTTCCAAGCAGCCTGGCAGCTTCTTTGCTCCCAACTGTTATTTCTTCATTTCGGAAAGAACATCCGCATGTAAATATCCAGCTCCATCAGGATTCCTACCGGCATTTAACCGAAGCTGTTGTAAAAGGGGATATTGATTTGGCGTTGGTGGGTCCTGTTCCTAAAGATGATGCGAGGGTAAGAAGCGAAATTTTATTTGTGGAAAATCTGGTGGCCCTATTGCATGTGAAGCATCCGCTTGCATCAAGAAAATCACTGTCATTGGATGAATTGCGCAGTGATTCGTTTATCCTGTCGCCACAGGGATATATCCTTCAAAATATCGTAGAAAATGCTTGCCGGCATTATGGATTCACACCCCAAGTATCGTTCGAGGGAAAAGATATTGATGCTATTAAAGGTCTGGTTGCTGCCGGGCTGGGGGTTACGCTGCTGCCCGAAATTACTCTCGTGGACAGCTTGCCTCGTTCAACAGTAAAGGTGCCATTGGAGGAACCCAAGGTGACCCGTACAGTCGGGATGATTATTCCAAAGAACAGGAAACTGATGCCGACTGAGCTTCTTTTTCACCAATTTTTAAAGGAATTCTTCCATAATTTAAGCGGATTTCAGTAAAATATAGAAGACCGGAATGGTTAAAAATATCATTGGCAATGGTAATAAACCGGTAAAATTTTTATGATATGATAAAAGCGTATTAAATGAACGGATGGGGGAAAGCCAAATGAAAATGGTTTACGAGGGTAAAACAAAAACCGTATATGCATTGGAAGACGGGAATTTTTTGTTGAAATTTAAAGATGATGTTACAGGAGAAGACGGAGTTTTTGATCCAGGAGCCAACACCGTTGGCCTCACCATTGAAGGCGCAGGGAAAACCGGTCTCCGGCTTACGAAATACTTCTTTGAAATTTTAGAAGAAAAGGGAATTCCTACCCATTTTGTTAATGCGAATATTGAAGAGGCAACCATGACGGTCAAGCCTGCACAAATGTTTGGCAATGGTCTGGAAGTCATTTGCCGCTATCGGGCAGTAGGGAGTTTTTTACGCAGATATGGTATGTATGCTGAAGAAGGCCAGGAATTGGACGGTTTTGTGGAAGTTACATTAAAAGATGATGAACGCCAAGATCCGCCGATCAGCGAGGATGCACTGGCCATGCTGAATATTTTGTCTTATGAGGAATATAAAAGATTAAAAGAACTGACAAAAGAAATTGGAGCGATTATAAAAGAAGTGCTTTTGAAAAAAGGCATTGAGCTCTACGATATTAAGCTGGAATTTGGCAGGGTGGGAGAAAACAAGGACATTACTTTAATTGATGAAATTTCCGGAGGAAACATGAGAGCATTTAAAGACGGGGAATACATCGAACCTCTAACATTAGGTAAGATAATCCTGGAAAATTGATCACTTTTTTTCAAGTACTTTAAAGAAAAAGGAGGAGGAATCGTTGGATGCATTTATGAAAAGGGCAGTGGAACTGGCAAACGAGTCTGTAAAAGATGGGGGACAGCCATTTGGAGCCGTGCTTGTCAAGGATGGCAAGATTATTTCTGAAGGTATCAATGAGTTGCATAAGAAATACGATATTAGCGGGCATGCCGAACTGATTGCCATCCGAAAAGCACAGGAGCAGCTGCAGACTTTGGACTTAAGCGGCTGTACGATGTATGCAAGCGGGGAACCCTGTCCTATGTGTATGACGGCCATTTACTTCTCAGGGATTCAAAAGGTTTACTATTGCGGTTCAGTAGAGGACGCACAAGATGCCGGCCTGGGTAAATCTGTCTACGTGTACAGTCAGCTGGCGCTGCCCAGGAATCAGCGGGATATAGATATGGAACAAATGCCTTTGATTGAAGGCATGTCCAATCCGTTGAAGAACTGGAAAGACAGAGAGCCGAAGTAGCCTGAAGGGAGCTGCATGTATGCGAATTATTTCGCTTTGTCCGAGCAATACCGAATTGATTGGATATCTGGGGAAAGAAAGCATGTTAATTGCTGTGGATGACTACTCCAATTGGCCGGAAAGCATAAATGGCCTGCCAAGGGTGGGACCGGATTTAACTATTGATATGGACAAAGTGGAACAAATGAAACCGGATCTTGTCCTGGCATCTTTAAGTGTTCCGGGGATGGAGAAAAATGTATACGAGCTGATCAAGCGGGATATCCCTCATCTTGTTTTAAATCCTCAATCGTTGGAAGAAATTGCTTGCGATCTTGAAACTGTTGGAAAAGCATTGGGATTTCCTGATCTGGGGAGGGAAAAAGCTGCTTTTTTCAGGAAGGACATTGAGCGCTGCAGAATAGCTGCCAAAAACAGGAAAGGTTATTCAATTTATTGGGAGTGGTGGCCAAAGCCTGTTTTTACTCCCGGCGGTCCCAATTGGCTGACCGAAATTAGTGAACTGGCGGGAGGGCGCAATATTTTTGCGTCCGAACCAGAGGCTAATGTGCGAACAGACTGGGATGAGGTCGCTGTAAGAAACCCGGACCATATATGTCTGGTTTGGGTGGGAGTAGATGAAAAGAAGGTGCAGCCGGAACTTCTGAAGAAGCGTCCCGGCTGGGAAAATGTCAGAGCCGTTCAAAACAATCATGTGTATGTTCTTGGTGATTCCCTTTACTGCAGGCCGTCCCCAAGATTATTGCTGGGGCTTGAAAAGCTTATGGCTACATTGTCGGGTCAATCTTCTTTGCGGTAACTTGTTGTTCCGCATCATGGGGATTGACCCATTTTAATAGATAAAGAGCAATGATCGTGATTACCGCTGTTATCAGTGGAGCTGCATAAAGCTGGCCGGAATGGACGACTGTGCCGCCGAATAGTGCTCCGAGCCCAATGCCTATATTTAATGCGGACATATTCAGGCTTAATGCTAAATCTCCGGAGGCCGGTTCAGCATGTATCAAAGCTGCCTGGATAGCTGGATTGGTTGCCCACATGACCAGATTCCAGATAAATACAACGGCACCAAAAAGGAATAGAGAGGGCAGACTGGCTTTTAGCAATATCATGCTCCCGATTAAAAAAATGCAGGCCCAGGCCAGCGTTTTTTTGGAGCCCGCCCGATCCGTTATGCTTCCTCCTGCTGCAGAACCCAAAGTACCTGATACCCCGGCAACAAGTAATATGATGCCTACTGCTTCCAGCGAGTGCCCAGCTCCTGTCATAAAGGGACTGATGAACCCGTAAACAATATAATGGGCTGAAAGCAGAAGTATTGTAATCGATAACAAGATTATCATTTCCCGATTTTTTAAAAGTTTGGCGATGGAGTGATTTTCGGCAGCAGGCTCGGGTTTGATGGCGGGAAAGGCAGCCCATATAAATAAAAAGCATGCAGCTGACCCCAGCACAATCATCCAAAAGGCAAATCGCCATCCGAATGATACCCCGATAAAAGTACCAAGCGGAACTCCAAAAACATTAGCTGCGCTGAATCCCATATAGACAAGTCCCAAGGTTTTACCCCGATGTTTCGGATCCGCCAATCTGACCGCCGTAGAAAGGGTGACCACAATAAAGAGAGCCGCAGCTAAGGCAGTGAGAGATCTGACAATGGAAAGCATAAGAAATGAGTGGCCTACTGCAGATAAGAGATTTCCTGCAATAAAAATGGACAGGGAAATTAAAAGGACCTTCTTTCGCTCAAATCTGGCGGTAACCCGCGCAAGAAATGGGGCTCCCAACGCAAATGACAGGGCATAGATTGTAATAAGCTGCCCTACAAGCGATTCCTGTGTATGCAAATCAGCTGAAATCAGTTCCAGAATGCCTGTTATAATCAATTCTGCCGTACCTACGGTGAATGTTCCTAAGATTAAAATGCATAATAATCCTTTTTGCATCTTTTATCAGCTTCTCTCTAACGTGATTAATGATATCCATAGACAATCATGCCATTTGAAAAGTAAAATATCAATGAGGTTGAGAGTTCCAGGAAAGGGAAACTGACAGAACAAAAAACAGAAAGGAAACAAACATGACTCATGAAAAACGATAAGCAGACAACGCGAAAAAAAAGAATATGGATATTTTTATGTGTATTATTCGCGGTCTCGCTGTTTATACCTACACCTTTTTATGTTTTTCAGCCAGGTTCGGTAGAAGAGTTAAGTTCCAAAGTAACTGTTGAAGAAGGGAAAAAGGAAGAACAGGGAAATTTGTATTTAACAACCGTTCTGTCTATGAAGGCCAGCAATATTTATTATTTGGCATATGGACTACTTGCGCCGCATGCGGATATCCAGCGTTCATACTCGGTAAAAGGTGAGAGGACGGATAGGGAATATCAGCGCTGGCTCGAATACCTGATGGAATCCTCTCAGGAAAATGCAGTGACAGCGGGCCTTAAGGCTGCCGGGGAAGAAGTGCAAGTGCTTCCCAGGGGGATGATTGTACGAAGTATCAGCGAGAATTCCAAAGCCAAAGGTTCCATTGAAACAGGTGATATTTTACAGCGTGTTGATGACAGGCGTATAGAAAATATTCAGGACATCCATGGTTACTTGCAAGAAAAAGAAGCAGGGGACACCGTAAAGGTACAATTGATACGTGATGATAAAGAAAGAGTAGAAGAGGTGGAGTTAATTCCTTTGCCAGGGAGTGCTTCTCAGCCGGGCATAGGAATAGGTCTTGAAGAATATGTGGAAGTACGGACTGACAAGAAAGTAAATATTCATGCGGGAGAAATTGGCGGTCCCTCTGCAGGATTAATGTTTTCTCTTGAAATCTACCGGCAGCTTAAAGAAGAGGATGTGACAAAAGGCTATGAAATCGCGGGTACAGGGACTATCGACAGGGACGGAAATGTAGGACAAATTGGAGGAATCGCTGAAAAAATAGCAGCAGTAGATCAGGCCAATATGGATATTTTCTTCTGTCCAAAAGATGTGCATCCGTATGATACAAATGAAAAAGAAGTAAAATCAGAAGCTGAAAAATACGGATATGATGTGGAAATTGTTCCAGTACAAACTTTGGAGGAAGCCATCCGGTATTTAAACAGCCTTCCTCCAAAATCATAGGAGGCAATCAAGATGATGAAACACATAAATAAAATCGTATTAGCAGCATTGTTCAGTGTTGGCTTGTTCTCATATGGGCAGGTACAAGCATCCGCTCAAAATGATGAAGTCATTAATGAAAAGCTGGGTGTACCGATCGTTGTGTACGGCGAAACATTAACCGCAGATCAAAAGAACCAGGTCAGAAAACTGCTTGACGTAAGTAATCCGGAAAACGTTGATGAAATTACAGTTTCAGCCCAGGATTTGGCAAGGCTGATCAATGGCAATCCTAACTCGAGAATGTTTTCTTCCGCCAAAATAACACTGACAGAGAATGGAAATGGTCTTGCTGTAAACATCGTCACACCAGATAATATAACTGAGGTAACGAAAGAAATGTATGCGAACGCTCTTTTGACAGCCGGTGTGGAAAATGCGGATGTGGACGTAGCTTCTCCGGTGAAAGTCACGGGACATTCAGCTTTAGTAGGGATCTATAAAGCCTACGAGAGCAAAGGAGAAGTGCTGGATAAAGGCAGGATGGAAGTGGCCAATGAAGAGCTCGAGCTGGCAACACAATTGGCAGAAACAGAGGGTTTAAATGATGAACAAGTCACGGAATTGCTTACAGAAATAAAAAAGATGATTGCTGAGCAACGTCCTGCCACAAGGGAAGAAGTTGAACAAATCGTACAGGAGCAATTAAATAAAATGAACATCGAATTGAGCGAGCAAGATCGGCAGCTGCTCATTGACCTTTTTGACAAAATGCGAACACTGGATATTGATTTTGGCCAAGTAAGACAGCAGTTGGATGGGATTTCCAATGATATTAAAAAGAGGCTTGAGGAAGTAGTGGGCGATGAAGGGTTTTGGGATAGTGTAGCAAACTTCTTCCAGAAACTGATAGATTCTATCCGAAATTTATTTAAATAAAATCAAAAAATCCTGGAGATCATCTCCAGGATTTTTCTTATGAATAAAATACTAAGATCACTATAAAGTAAACCACCATAGCAGCCAATCCGATCGGAACACCAAATCGGGCCCACTCGCGGCTGGTAATATTTAATTTCCCGGCTGCAATGATGTTCGGAATGTTTCCCGGGATAAGCATCCCGCCGCTGATCATCAGTCCCATTAGAATTGCTACGAGTGTCGGTTCACTCATTTGAGGGCTGACTTCAGCTGCTGCCAATGTCGCATTATCCAAAATGGCAGAAATCATGTTGATCCAGTACAGGACAAGCGGGCTGAGGTCCAGCAAGAATCTTTCAATAAATGGTTCAAAACCTGCCCCAAGCAAGGTAAGGCCCATAACAAACAAATAAATTTTAAAGGCACGGATCAAAATTTCCGGATAAGTTTCTGATTCCATGCTGGCCTCAAGACCATCATTGCCGCTATCAGTATTCACAATAAAAGCTGCAAGAATCCCAAATATAATTACACCTGCAACCACATCGATCCCGATAAGACGGAATAAATAGAAAAAGTCCTCATTTAATTTGCTGATAGCAATTGTAGCCAATGGTTCACCGATCGGAGTTAAAGCCGCACCAAGTCCGATAGAGAAACAGGCCAAAATGACAAATTGAATTTCAGCTTTCCGTTCAAGACGTAATACGCTTACAATCACCACCAGTACAATTGCTGCAATGATTGCGGTTATAACACTTGAAATCAATCCGAGAACGATAACGACCAAAGCGATAAATAATCTTGATGGAATGGCGCGGCTCATTCCCCTGATTCCATTTTCAATGGATGTTTGGAACCATTTGAACAAAAGGCCGGCAATCAGAACTGCCAAAGTAATATGTATAGGGTCTTCCAATGCTTTTATGAATAGTTCCCCATTCAGTACTCCACTGACCCAGGCCGCCAAAATTCCCATAATAAATAAAAAGGCTTCCAAATTCTTTTCCACGACACCAACGGTAAACGGCAAGAATAAAACGAGTATTAAAATAATCGTTAAGCCGAGAATCATACAATCATTCCTTCTTCTATGCAATTTCAATAATACTATTATATATGATAGAAGAAAAAGAAGAAAGTAGTAGATTTAACATAGAAAAAGTAAAAAAAGATGGAATGAAGTAAAAAAATATTGTTATCAAAAAAATGCGAAGGACGGATTCGGGTCCTTTGTCCCGGCTCCGCCTTCGCAAGGCATTCAAAATGTTCAAATGCATCTTCCCGGTGAACGTTCGTTCTTTATTGTAATCCTCCAACCATTTTTTCGTAGTCAACTGGGACAGGAGCTACTTTGGATCTATCCAGAGCAGGTGTGTCCGGGCGTGCGGCCTGATATACTGCTGCCCCAACGATTTCGGCTGACTCCTGAAGTTTTTCCTTGCTGATTTTATCCAAGGAATCTTCTGGTGTATGATACCAGGGCTCTAATGGATTATGAATGAACAATGCTGCTGGAATGCCTGCATAGTGGAATGGCACATGGTCGCTGCGGCCTTCCTGTCCGTATGTTAGGGGAGTGCCTGTCCTAACGCCGGCTGCAGCTGCAAGGTCCGTTACAGTATTTTTCTGTCCATCCACTGTAAACATAACAAGTTCTCCGGCATCTCTGCTTCCAACCATATCCATTTGAAACATTCCAATTACACGGGAACGCTCGTCTTCGGACATAGTGTCCACGTATTCATAAGAGCCAATAAGTCCCAATTCTTCGGCACCAAAAGTAACGAAGCGAATTTCAGTGTCTGTTGGCATATTTGCCAAGACACGAGCTAATTCCAGTGTGGCTGCTACCCCTGAAGCATCGTCATTCGCACCTGGTGAACCCGAAACAGAATCATGATGGGAGCCCACAATAATGATTTGATCCGCAGCCTTTTTCTTATGTGTCGGCTCTTTTACTGCTACGACATTATGGGAAGTTTCCTCTACAATGCCGCCTCCCGTAACGCTGACATTTGCTGTTATGGCTTCTCCGCGTTCTAAAGAAGCTGCCAAGCGCTCCCCATCCTCTTGAGAAATGGCAACTGCCGGAACAAAATTGTCATTTGGTTCTCCCAGAGTCCCATTGATCGGACCGGATGTGTTATTGAAAATAATGACTGCGGAGGCTCCTGCATCAGCAGCATTCAACACTTTTTCAGCAAAGGAAATTTCTCCGCGTTGAATTAAAGCGACTTTACCCGTTAAGTTCAATCCTTCCAAGTCAGAAGGTGTTCCCAGTCCCGCATAGACTAAATCGGCTGTAACGGTCCCATTTGGGGCATATGTAAAACCGCTTGATGTAAGAGTCTCGTTACCTGCCGTAACGGAAACGTTTGGGGAGTAATAATTTTGAAATGTAAAAGGCTGGATTTCCGTTTCATAACCGTAGGAGGCGAGCTCTCCTTCTATATATTGAACAGCATTCCACTCGGCTTCTGTTCCGGCTATACGCGGCTCAGAGGATAGATGGGCAATGTGGTTGTACATGTTGTCAGCCTTAATTCTCTTGATAATCTTATTGTCAAAAGCTTTCTGTGCCTGCGGCGGAGGTGAAGGATTTTCCTTTGCACCAACCGCCGGTACTCCAAGTGTAAGACTCGCGGCAACCAACAGTGCAGCAAACGGTTTTTTTCTTACTGGCATGGTAATCTGAAACCTCCCAATATTTTAGTATATTACTATATTAATTATATTAATTATTCCAATAATTAAAAAAGTGGAGGAAGACCTATTATTTTTTATAGGTCTTTTTATGTGAGAAAGTATGAAAAATACATATAACCTTTAAAAAATGAGGGCGGCATCAGTATATGTCCCAAACCAATTTTAGTAAATATCCGGAATCTGCAAATTTACAGGCGCTCGTTTTGCAACAGCATACAAAAACTTATTGGAAATTCATAAAAACTTGCATACCAATGTTAATGATCACTGTTTCAGTTCATATAAATTGATAAGGTTTGATTCATGGATCCATTGTTAATATTTCCCCGGCAATAATCGACAATTTTAAACTTATTTCCCCGGTAATAATCGACATGCACCATAAAAGGAGGCCCTTAAGAGGATGAAAGTAAAAAAGGTGAAGGCACTGCAACCATATGATACGGTTGGCCTGACAGCCCCGGCAGGTCCGGTTAAAAAAGAAAAATTGGCTCAGGCTGTGACAGCATTGGAAACTCTCAATGTCCATGTGGAAGTTGGGAATACCTGTTACTTGGAATACAGGAGTTATTTGGCCGGACGGCCCCGCATACGAGCAGAAGAATTAAACAACATGTTTTCAAATGAAAAAATATCGATGGTTTTTTGTTTAAGAGGAGGGTATGGTTCGCCGCAAATCCTGCCATATCTCAATTGTGCCCTGATGAAAGAGAATCCTAAATTACTGGTGGGATATAGCGACATCACGGCTTTGCATGGGTATATGCAGCAATGCGGAATACCAAGTATTCATGGACCTATGCCTGCAACGGACCTTATACAAAATGATTCCTTTACTATAAACGGACTCATAGAATTGCTAAAGGGTTCTTCGATGCCAAAAATAGAAAACCCAATAGGAGAAAGACTGATCTCTCTTGTGCCGGGCAAAGCGAGGGGGATTTTGACCGGAGGAAATCTAAGCCTGATATGTGCCTTAATGGGTACGCCGTATGAAATAGATACGAAGGGAAAAATTTTATTTTTGGAAGAAATTAATGAAGAGCCGTACAAACTGGACAGAATGATTACCCAGCTGGCACTGGGGAATAAACTGGCTGATGCTGAAGGGATTATCTTAGGTACATGGGAAAAGTGCAGCTCTGAAGATTATCAAAACATAAAGCTTCCTGATTTATTCAAAGAATTGCTTGAACCATATGGAAAACCGGTTCTGTATAATCTGAGGGCGGGCCACTGCAGTCCTATGGTTTCCCTGCCATTTGGCGCCAATCTTGAGATGGATTCAGATGCTGAAAGCATCATTGTCACAGAGGGCATTTTCCAATAAGCAGAGTTCTTGCCTGTCAGGAAATTCCGTTATAAGATGATGATAATTTCGCAACTTTCACACCTTATTAAGCGAGCAAGGAGCAAACACAATTTATGAGCACAACGAAGTTGGTTATTTTGCAGACGAGCGATGTTCACGGAAATATTTTTCCCATCCATTATGGTACCAACAGGTATGATGAAGCCGGACTTGGTAAAATCTCCACACTTGTAAAGAGAGAGAGGGTTCAGCATGACCACGTAATATTAATTGATAACGGAGATCTGATCCAAGGAACCCCTCTTACCTATCATTATGTCCATTCTGATAACCAAAAAAGACTTCCGAATCCCATGGTGGCTGCTTTAAATTACATGCGATACGATGCTGGCGTTTTTGGCAACCATGAATTCAACTATGGCCTGCAACATTTAAAGGCGGCCGTTGATCAGGCGAAATACCCCTGGCTATCTGCTAATATTGTCCATGAAGTTGAAAAAACGCCTTATTTTGGAACACCATATGCCATAAAAACATTTAAAAACGGCATTAAAACAGCTGTATTAGGATTGACAACGCCTTACATACCATATTGGGAAAGGCCGGAAAACATAGCAGGTCTTCAATTTGAAGATCCTGTGGAAACAGCCAAAAAGTGGGTGCCCTTTTTAAAACAACAGGCTGACATCGTCATTGTGTCTTATCATGGAGGGTTTGAACGGGATCTGGATACAGGAGAACCGATTGAAAGAATTACAAGAGAAAATCAGGGTTACCGTCTTTGTATGGAAGTACCGGGGATTGATGTTTTGCTGACTGGACACCAGCACCGCCAAATATTTGGTAAGGAACTAAATGGGGTAATCGTTCTCCAGCCGGGAAGTGCAGGAACTTTTCTCGGTAAAGCTGTTCTGCATCTTGAAAAGAAAGAAGGCAGGTGGAAGGCAGTTCGCAAGCAGTCTGAACTGCTGTCTGTGAAAGGTGTACCAGAAGATCACGAATTGCTTAAACATCTCCAAATATATGAACAGCGTACACAAGCCTGGCTCGATCAGCCTATCGGTAAAATAGACGGGAACATGCTTGTGGAGGATGCTATGAAGGTTAGGTTACAAGACAATGCACTCATTGAATTTATTAATAAGGTGCAAATGGATGCCGCTGGTGTTGATATATCGACGACAGCACTTTTCGATAATGATTCTCCGGGCTTTCCGCCAAACGTTACGATGAGGGATGTAGTATCCAACTATATATATCCGAACACACTGAAAGTAGTCCGAATTACAGGTAAAGAAATGAGAGAAGCTCTCGAGCGCTCAGCCTCTTACTTTATGAGTTATAACGGTATTGAGATTCAGGTAAATCCAACCTTCACCACCCCAAAACCACAGCATTACAATTATGATATGTGGGAAGGAATTGACTATACGATCAATATTTCCAAGCCTGAAGGAGAAAGAGTCGTAAAGCTGGAATATAAAGGAAACCCTGTACAGCCAAATCAAACGTTTGATGTAGTAATGAGCAATTACAGGGCAGGAGGCGGCGGACAATATTTTATGTACCAGAACCGGCCGGTTCTCCGGGAGATTCAAACAGACATGTCAGAGCTCATCGCCAATTATTTCCTTAGAAAAAAAACAGTCCGTGCAACGGTCAATCAAAATTGGAAAGTCATCCATGATTAACGGGCTTTTATAAAAGCTGCATTGATCAAACCGCCGATCAGCAAAACGGCAGCTGTCAAGTAGAACCAGATCATAAGCACGACCATGCTTCCAAGCTGGCCGTAGAGCTGTGAATAATTAATGTATGCTACATAAGTGGAGAAGCCCAAGGATGCTGCCTGCCAGGCGATAGTTGAAAAAACAGTTCCAGGGAGGACAGAGGAAACAGAAATTTTTCCGCTTGGAACAATTGTGTAAATAAGAAGAAAAAAGAAAAATAAGTAAAGGGTGCCGATCCCCCACTTGATAAATAACCATGAACGATGTATAAAATCTGGCATATGGATACGAGCCGATAAAAAAGCCCGGCTGATTTCCTCTCCGATCGGCACAAGGAGGGAGATAGCCAAAGTCAGCATCAAAATCCCTGTTAAAAACAGGTCTTTGCCAAATGCCAAAACGAAATGTTCTTTTCTTTCAATGCCATACGCATCATTCATAGCTCTGACCAAAGACTGGACCGCCATGGAAGAAATCCAAAAGGATGCCATGAGACTGAAGGAAGCAAGTCCCTTTCTTTGATTGTCGAAAATCATGACGATATTATTTTCAATCAGGGCATAGCTTCTCCGAGGGGCGAATTGTTCGATGGCAGAAAGGACATCGGTCGAGTAAATTGGAAAAAAACTCACCAGTGAAAGAACAAAGATCAGGAAAGGGAAGATAGATAGCATAAAGAAGTAAGCCATTTGGGCGGATTGATCATGAAAACGTTCTATAAAAAAGCGTTTTAAAATATCAAGAGTAAATTTCAACGAGATCATCCCTAGAAAAAATAAGTGTATATCAACAGCATAAGTTGTGAAAAACTTTTTTATACATACAGCGGATTCAGTCAATGCAGGCGCTTCTGGAGTGTCGAATAATCATTCTACACCTCATCCTGCCATGAATAGGAATTCCAGAAAGTATATGGCGCCGGTTCAGCAAGTCCTGCTTAATATAACCAGCATGTATTTTCCGGCTTCGACGGACAGGATAGGCAAGTATTGAGATATGGCATATAAGGGGCCGGCCCGGCCGGCGGCCCATACAGCGTACATGTTGTCGTTCAGAGTACCATCATTTCCCCCAATTTGGCAAAATAGTTTTGATTGAGTCCCGCAGGGCGCAATTTCCCCTCAGTGATTGATTCGTAATATGATTTTTCCTGCGTTCTTGTTCTCTTCCATGAGGGAGTGGGCCTTTTCAGCCTCATTCCAGTCCCAAATCGAATCGATAATAGGCTTTAGACGGTCGTCTCGGAATCTCTTCAGGGAAAAATCAACAAAAGCCTTTGTCAGGGCTGCCTTTTTGTCAATCGGCTGAGAGCGGAGCGTTGTACCCAATACATGCAGTCTTTTAAACAAAATATTTAACAAATTGACCTCTTTAATTTTTGCTCCGCCCATCGTTCCGATTAATACGAGTTTTCCATCCATTGCGAGTGCATCTATATTTTCTTTCCAATATGGGGCTCCGATAAAATCTAAAATGAGCTGGACGCCTTTTTCTCCCGTGCTTTCTTTTACTTGTGCTGCAAAGGGGCCTTTCTTATAATTGATCGCAAGATCTGCCCCCAATGAACGGCAGAGCTGCAGCTTTTCAGGCGAACCGGCTGTAATAATGACGCGGGCCCCGGCTTCCTTCGCCAGTTGAATGGCTGCTGTTCCTACACCGCTGGCCCCGGCATGAATCAGAACGGTTTCACCGGACTGCAGATTTCCTAAATCAAACAAATTTAAATATGCCGTTAAAAAGCCCTCAGGAATAGCTGCCCCTTCTTCAAAAGAAAGATTTTTGGGGATCGGGATGGCCAGTTCTGCAGGAATAGCTGCATATTCTGCATAGCCTCCGCTTGGAAGAAGAGCACAAACACGGTCCCCTTTTTTCCAACCCTTGACATTGGCACCAATCTTTTCAATGACACCGCTTGCTTCCAAGCCGAGAATATCCGGGGCTCCCGGGGGAGGCGGGTATTTCCCTCGTTTTTGGAGCAGGTCTGCGCGATTCAGGCCGGCAGCTTTCACTTTGACCAGGAGTTCGTTGTCTTTGATGACAGGAGTGTTCACTTCCTCAAATTTCAGCCTGAATGTATCCTTATCAGCAATGATCGCTTTCATAACCTTTATCCCCTTTCCAAACTTTCGTTTTTCGTGTAAAACGATTGCTTTTCTGATATCGTATAAAAATAACTAAATTTTTTCCAATGGTTAACTATTTATGGAAGAGGAAGATTTAAATGGATGTATATACACGGGCGAAAAGCCGGACATTGACACAAAAACTCTTGCTCGTGGCCGGAATTGTTTTTATAGCCTTTAATCTAAGGCCTGCCATTACGGCTGTTGGACCTCTCGTCAGCTTTATCCGAAATGATTTAAGTCTGACTAATGGCATGGCAGGATTTTTAACGACTCTTCCGTTAATTGCTTTTGCAGTTCTGTCTCCATTTGCTCCGAAACTTGGGCAGAAAATCGGAAATGAATGGACGGTATTCATCGGGGTGGGACTGATTGGTGCAGGAATTGTAATTCGTTCTGCGGGCAGCATTTCCCTTCTGTTTTTTGGTACAGCACTGGCTGGAATAGGGATTGCCATTGGAAATGTACTGCTGCCCGGAATAGTCAAAATGAAATTTCCGGACAAAGCGACTTTTATGACCGGAATATATTCTACCTCTCTCGGCATTTCGGCAGCGATTGCCTCTGGCATTAGCGTTCCGCTCGTGGAAACTTTAGGCTGGAACTGGGAAGATTCATTAATGATCTGGGCATATTTAGCCCTAGCCGCGTTTTTTATCTGGATGCCTCAATTAAGGAGGCAAAACATTCCCCAAGGCAAGCTAATGTTTGTAAAGGGGAGAAGATCACTGTTAAAATCCCCGCTTGCCTGGCAGGTAGCTATATTTATGGGCTTTCAGTCATTCATCTTTTATTGTCTGATTACATGGCTCCCGGAAATTTTATATAGTCAGGGTCTATCCCGTTCTCTTTCGGGGTGGATGCTGTCCATTGTTCAAATAGCAGGACTTCCGTTTTCGTTCATTGTCCCGGTCATTGCGGGAAAATTAAAGAGCCAGGGTGTATTGGCAATCGTATTGGGCGCCTGTTACGTCACTTCTTTAGTCGGTCTGTTATTGGGCGGTCCGCTTACGATCGTGTGGGTTGTGTGCATTGGGATCGCGCAAGGTGCAAGCTTTAGCCTGGCCCTCACTTTTCTAGTCCTGCGGGCAAAAGATGTATTGGATGCTTCCCGATTATCCGGGATGGCCCAATCGCTTGGCTATTTTCTGGCAGCTGTAGGCCCGGCTTTGATCGGTTATGAATACGATCTTACGCATTCGTGGTTTGTCCCAATTCTGACTTTGGTCCTGGCTTCCATACTCATGACGATCGCAGGGTGGGGAGCAGGAAAAGATAAGTTTGTCCTGGAAGATCATAGGAAAGGAAGTTTTGACCATGAAAAAATCTGAAATTGAATACAAAATTACTGATTTAAAGGCAGACTATGTGAGATTACAGCATGATTTAGAAAAACTGGAATATGTGAAAGGTCATTTGCATCCGCTCGAAAAACAGCTGATGGAAATTGAAGAAGAACTCAAAGTTTTATACAAAAAGCTGGATGAAATTAGTGAATAACGAAACGTTCTTTTTTAATAATGGTTACCACCCTTTCTATAAAAGCATAGGCTGAAGAAAGAAGATCATAGTATAGAGGGTGACCAATATGAGCGGAAGTGTCTTGCGTTATTTTGGCGGAGGAAATACGGCAAAGGGCTTTAGTCATCTATATGAGTCCAATTTACGCGGATTGGACCGGGTGTTTATTTTATCGGGAAAATCCGGCCTTGAAAAAAAGTCATTGCTCCACAAGTTAAAAGACGAATGGATGGGAAAAAATACAGCATTGGAATTGCTTCATTCCCCGAATGATCCCGAATCATTGGAAGGACTCATTATCCGCAACTACGGATTCGGTATCGTTGATGGAGATTACCCGCGTGAAATCAGTGAAAGCATTGTTGGAGATGGATGGGAAACGGTGGATTTAGACGCCCTGGGTATGACCTCATTGAGTGAGAATGAAAAAATTGAAATTCACCGTCTGACAGGTGAAATACAGAAAGCGATGGAAAATGCCTATCAGTCTTACGCTGAAGGACTGAGAATTCACGACGATTGGGAGAAAATTTATATTGACCGTATGGACTTTTCAAAAGCGGATCAAGTAACAAAACGCTTAATCACACATTTGTTCCCGGGGGATTCCAACAGAAAGAACCAGGTGACAAGACGCAGGTTTCTTGGCGCGGCTACCCCCTTGGGACCCGTTGATTTTGTAGACAATATTACATCCGGGCTGCAGAAAAGATATTTATTAAAAGGCCGGGCAGGTACTGGAAAGTCTACAGTTCTGAAAAAAATGGTTCAAGAAGCAGAAAAAAGAGGATATGAACTGGAGGTTTACCACTGCGGCTTTGATCCGAACAGCCTCGATATGGTGCTTGTACGGGAGTTGGGATGGGCCATTTTTGACAGCACCCAGCCGCATGAATATTTCCCTTCGAGAAAAGGGGATGAAGTCATTGATATGTATGAATTAACGGTAGCCCCGGGAACAGATGAATTATATGCAGAAGAAATAGCCGAAATTGAACGTCAATACCGGGAACAAATGAAAGCAGGGAAGACGTATCTCGCACAAGCGAAGCGATTAAATGGCCAACTAGAGAAAATCTATGAAAGAAAGTACAATCAATCAAGGGTTGATGCCATTTTTAACGACATTCAAAAAGAGATACGCCAACTTGTAAAGGAATGACAACTGCCCGGAAAATCAGTGAAAACTGATTTTCTGCGGCAGTTTTTTTGTAAACCGAAGGACAGATTTTTTATGTAAAATAACGGCAAAATTTTTAAAAGAAAAGTATAAATGCCGAGGACTGCCGGATTATTGCCGTTCTGACATAGAACCGCCGGACAGGATGCGTACACATGATTTAAGCTGCGGAATCCCCGTCTCTTACAGATATATAACCGTCAATAAAAGAGCGTTTCATATCGCAGTCCGCATTCTGCATAAGTGCTGTCTTATTCAAATAAACATAGTATAGGCTTTTGATTGAATTAGCACGGGGGGGTCGAGATGTCCAAAGTGCTTCATTCATTTTTAACCGAAAGCATGGCCGAGCTTCGCAGCCAAGGTTTATACAATGAAATTGATACTGTTGAAACGGCCAATGGTCCGATTATCAAAGTAAATGGGCAAGAGCAAGAGCAAATTAATTTTTCTTCGAACAACTATCTGGGGTTGGCAACTGATCAGCGATTGAAAGCTGCTGCTGTGGAAGCAATCCGGAATTGGGGCGTCGGGGCAGGAGCGGTAAGAACAATTAATGGAACGCTTAAGGTTCATACCCAGCTGGAGGAAAGACTTGCAGCCTTTAAAGGAACAGAGGCGGCTATCTCCTATCAATCAGGTTTTAAGTGTAATATGGCAGCCATTTCGGCAGTCATGGATAAAAATGATGCCATACTGTCCGACGAATTAAACCATGCATCGATCATAGACGGGTGCCGCCTTTCTCGGGCAGATATTATCCGGTTCAAACATTCAGACATGGATGATTTAAGAAAGCAGGCTAAGGCCGCAAAGGGTTCCGGGCGCTACCGGAAAATAATGGTGATTACAGACGGGGTTTTTTCAATGGATGGCGATATAGCAAAGCTTCCGGAAATTGCCGAGATTGCTGAAGATTATGAGCTGATCACTTATGTGGATGATGCCCATGGTACAGGGGTTCTTGGCAATGGGGCAGGAACGGTAAAACATTTTGGCCTTCAGGATAAGGTCGATTTTCAAATTGGCACTCTCTCTAAAGCAATCGGTGTAGCAGGAGGGTATGTTGCTGGGAAGAAATCCTTGGTCGACTGGCTGAAACTCCGTTCCCGTCCGTTTTTATTCTCCACGGCTATACCACCTGCTGATGCCGCTGCAGCAACTAAAGCGATTGAACTGCTGATGGAAAGCAGGGAGTTATATGTCCGGCTGTGGGAACGTGCGAACTATCTGAAGGACGGATTACAGCAGCTTGGGTTTCAAATGGGTAACAGTGAGACACCCATCACTCCATGTATGATTGGTGATGAAACGATGACCCAGACTTTCAGCAGGCGCCTGTTTGAAGAAGGAGTCTATGCAAAGGCCATTGTATTTCCGACTGTACCCAAAGGGGCAGGCCGAGTGCGCAATATGCCGACCGCTGCCCATACAAAAGAAATGCTCGATCAAGCGTTAGCTGTCTATGAGAAAGTTGGAAAGGAAATGGCCATCATTTAATTAAAGAAAACAAGGTTCACGGTGAAACATCGTATAAGCCAGGGGGGCACACGATGGAAAAAATACTGGTGACCGGATCCTTGGGCCAGGTGGGCTCAGCGTTAGTTATGAAACTCCGCCGAGAATATGGGGCTGAAAATGTGATTGCCTCGGACATATACCAACCGGGTAATGAAGTGACTGAATCAGGACCTTTTGAGGTGCTCGATGTAACATTCGAACACAAAGTGTATGAAACTGCCAAAAAACATCAGGTTGATACGATTATCCATTTGGCCGGCATGCTCTCCGCTATGGCGGAAATAAAGCCGCTGATGGCATGGCATTTGAATATGGGAGGCCTTCTCCATGTGCTGGAAACTGCGCGGGAGCTCGGCATAAAAGTTTTTGCACCAAGCTCGATTGCGGCATTTGGGCCGCATACACCCAAGGAGAAAACGCCGCAATTGACCGTTCAGCGGCCTGCTACGATGTACGGCATTAATAAAGTGACAGGTGAGCTGTTGTGTGATTACTATTTTTATAAATATGGAGTCGATACACGGGGTCTTAGGTTCCCCGGCCTCGTATCCTATGAGGCCCCTCCCGGTGGAGGGACAACAGATTATGCAGTGGAAATTTACTATGAAGCCATATGGAAAAAATCTTACACTTGTTTTCTTGGGCCCCGTACCCGTTTGGACATGATGTATATGCCGGACGCTCTGAATGCTGTCATACAGCTGATGGAAGAGGATTCTGAAAAGCTTACCTGCCGAAATGCCTATAATATATCAGCAATGAGCGTAACACCGGAAGAGATGGGGCAGGAGATCAAAAAACATATTCCGTCGTTTGTCATGGATTATAAAATAGATACTGTAAGGCAGTCCATTGCCGACAGCTGGCCGAATTCTCTGGACGATTCGGCAGCGCGAATGGATTGGGGGTTTTCTGCGGAATTCGATCTGGAAAAGATGACTAAAGACATGCTGGAAAATATATAGGAAAAAGGTGCGTTGAGCCGCTTGTGTCACTGAACAGGCCGGCTTTTTTTGATATACTTGGTCTAGTCAATGTATTGGGGGGGAAGACCATTGTTAACAAAAGCACGAGGCTTGCTTCAGTCTCATTTTGGGTTTGACGATTTCCGGCCTGGCCAGGACATGATTATTCAAAAAGTGCTCCAAAGCGAGGACACGCTGGGAATCATGCCCACAGGCGGGGGGAAATCTGTGTGCTATCAAATTCCCGCATTATTGATGCGTGGAATAACGATTGTCATCTCTCCGTTAATTTCTCTGATGAAAGACCAGGTAGATGCCTTGGATAAGGCAGGAATACCATCTACATATATTAACAGCACAATTTCGGGAGACGAAATGCGTGAGCGGATGTCCGGAATATACAACGGAAAATACAAGCTTGTTTATATTGCCCCGGAACGTTTGGAAACTGATTATTTTATGCAGATTCTTGATGACATTCATATTTCTCTGGTTGCTATAGATGAAGCTCATTGTATTTCGCAATGGGGACATGATTTTCGACCAAGCTATTTGTTAATTCGGAAGCTGGTCAATCGTTTGCGGCCAAAGCCGGTGGTAATGGCGTTGACTGCGACAGCTACTCCCCAGGTTCGTGAAGATATTCGCAGGCTGCTGGACATTTCTGATGAGCATACTGTGGTTACGGGCTTTGAAAGGGAAAATCTGCGTTTTCATGTAGTAAAAGGACAGGATCGCGACCGTTTTTTGTCAGACTATATAAGAAAAAATGCCGGACAGGCGGGGATTGTTTATGCAGCCACAAGAATAGAAGTGGACCGGCTGTACCAGTTTCTTTCATCACAAGGAATTGCAGCTGGCAAGTATCATGCCGGAATGTCTGAGATAGAGAGGAACAGGATCCAGGAGAAATTTTTATACGATGATATTGAGGTGATGGTTGCAACCAATGCCTTCGGGATGGGAATCAATAAATCAAATGTCCGGTTTGTCATCCACTACAACATTCCTCGAAACATGGAGTCTTATTATCAGGAAGCGGGGAGAGCCGGGAGAGACGGAGAGGAAAGTGATTGCATCCTTCTGTTTGCTCCCCAGGACAGCCATATCCAATCCTTTTTGATTGAACAATCTGATATGGACGAGTACCGTAAGGAGAATGAATTTGGCAAGCTGAGAAAGATGATGGGGTATGGCCATACTGAATCTTGCCTGCAGCAGTATATCCTTCATTATTTTGGTGAAGAAAACGCAGACGTTTGCGGAAAATGCGGAAACTGTACCGATGACAGGGAACAGGTGGATGTGACGGTTGAAGCCCAGATGGTTTTGTCGTGCATCAGAAGAATGAATGAAAAGTTCGGAAAAACCTTGATCGCTAAAGTACTGACAGGATCTTCCGACAAAAAAATAATAAGCTTTGGTTTTGACCGTTTGTCAACGTACGGAATTATGAAGGACAAGTCACAGAAAGAAACAGCGGAGTTCATCGATTTCTTAACGGCGGAAGGATACTTGCGTCCGAGCGATGGTACGTATCCTATTTTGATGCTGACGGAATTGGCAGGAGATGTCTTGCGGGGAAAAGAAAAAGTGTTCAGGAGAGAGAAAGTAAAGATTACGCAAATCGTGGAAGATAATATGCTGTTTGAGTGGCTGCGAAAACTTAGAAGAGAAATTGCCGATCAGGAAAATGTACCTCCTTACATCATTTTTTCCGATATGACCTTAAAAGAAATGAGTTCGCTGCTTCCAAGAAATGAAGCGGAAATGATGCAAGTCAAAGGTGTTGGAGAGCGGAAGCTGGAAGCATACGGGAAGGCATTTCTATCAGAAATCAACCGCTATTGTGAAGAAAAGGGGATCCAAAGGCAGGAAACGGGGCTTCCGGTAGCCCATGCAATTACGAATCGAGCAGTTAAGGCATCCGCAGGCAAGGAGCCGAGCCACCACATCACTTATCGAATGCTGCGGGAAGGAATGACTATCAGGGATATTGCTGCTGCGCGCGGATTGTCGGAGAGAACCATTGAGGGACATCTCCTGAAATGTCCGGGGGATGGAATGAAAGTAGATTGGTCTGCTTTTATCCCGGATGAATTTGAACCGATTATACAGAAAGCTGTTGAGGAGGCGGCCACTGAAAGGCTGACGCCGATTAAGGAGCGGCTGCCCGAGGAAATCAGCTTTTTTATGATCAGGGCTTACCTGGAAAAACAAAAAGCATGATAAAGGAGTGGCTGGGTCATAACTGAAATATACAAGGTTAGAGGCGATATATGATAGCGCAGGAATATACTGCAGACTTTGCGTGAGGAAAGGCCCCCGGTGAGACCCCCGCAAGGAGGCTCGCCAGCCGTTCTGCGGATTGCGAAGGTAATTTCCGAAGCGGGTAACTCTTTTTTTCCCGGCCCACGTAGTTTGGAGTGTTAGAGAGAAGGAATCGATAATCAAACGTTTGAACAATCCTCATCCACATGAACCGCAACTTCACCAAGCCAGGTTTTCTGAATAAGTGATTGCTGTGGGAAAAGGGGACAGACTTCTTAATCAGACGCTTGATTAGTTGGAAGAACCGACTGCCGGCACCTTAATCAAATGATTGATTAGTTGTAGAGCAATGCTGTTTTTGCTGTCAATCAAACATTTGAATAATAGAAAATTGCCGGCGCTCTTCTTTTTTATGATTAGTTGAATAAGAAAACATATAGGAATCAAAAAAGTTTAATCAAATGATTGAATAGTAATAGAAGGGGTCACTTATCTCCAAACGATAGAATGAGAAAAGTAACCTCTGGTTTTGGGAAAAGGAGAAATGGGAGGTAATCTTGATCCATCTATACCTTCTTCCGTAATCACGATTGTTTGCTGCTTCATATCAGTTAAGTGAAACAGTCATTGCAAAAGTTTTACTTTCCTTTTTTAAAATAATGTCGGCCATAATGTGGTTTCTTCGGATCTGCTTTGGCATATGGTTCGTCTATTGCTTTACCTGGAACAGTACTGCCCGATTTAATATCCGGTGAATGTTAAGAGCCGGTTTTCTGCTTTAGAAGAAGATCAGAAGTAATGTCCCGGCAATGAAACAATAATATGTAAAATAAACCAGCTTTCCTTTTTTCATAATTCCCATAAACCACTTCAAAGCAAAATAAGTCATGAGAAGCGTGGCAATAAATGCAGCCAAATATGGAATGGCTAAGTCTGTTTTATTCGGATCATTCAAAAAATCTGATAAACCCAGTACAAAGCCGCCGATACTTACGGGTATATACAGCATAAATGAAAATCGAAGTGCTGTATCCTGTTTCATTCCGACTGCAATGGCTGAAATAATCGTCGCACCTGAACGACTGATACCAGGTGTTAAGGCAGCAGCCTGTCCTAAACCAACAATGAGTGCGTCCTTGATCGTAATATTTCTTTCATCCTTCATTCCTCTCATATTGCGTATGAACCATAGGGCAATTCCTGTGACAAAGAGCATCACCGCAATGGTTGCCATACTGACATTGTCTTCAATGTAGTCATTTAATAAGATCCCGAGAAAACCTGCCGGGAGGGTACCGATGACAATAAAGCAAACAAAGCGAAAGTCACTCTTATATGCTGTATTTTTCGTTTTCAAATAACTGATGGAATGGACTGTAAGCCTTACAATATCCTTTCTATAGATATAAAGTATCGCAAGAAGCGAAGCCGTATTGGTTAATATAGCAAAAGTAAAGCCTTGTTCACCCAGCCCTAAAATCTCACTGGCAATCATTACGTGTCCACTGGACGATACGGGAATCGGTTCGGTAAAGCCTTGGACTAATCCAATAATGATCATTTTGATTATCAATAGTATATCTGTTTCTCCCATTTTATCCTCCCCTATGTTCTCCACAAACTAAGCGACTAATTTTGTAGCGCTATCTGATCATTCAATCAATGGCGCTGAACTTGAAATAGACGTGATCATCTTTATGTATACAGTTAACACAGAAAAAGTTTTTTATTGTTTCTTAACTGTATAGTAAAGTTCGACAAACTGATTGAAAGTTCTTATTCCTTTCAATGAAAGGTTGAATTGATCTTCTCCTTCTTTAAATAACGGAATGCCATGACCAAGTAGTATTGGGGCAACGGTTATAATCAGTTCATCGACTAATTTTTCTTTCATAAAAGAATGTATTAATTCTCCACCGCCAGCGATCCAAATGTTTTTCCCATCTTGGCTTTTTAGTTTTTTTACGAAATTAGTTATCTCACCATTCATAAATTTTACATCTTCGGTATCCTCATTGAAAGACCTTGTAAATACATAGCATTGTTTGTTTTTGTATGGAAACTCTTTTATATCTTGTTTCATCACCCAATCGTAAGTCCTTTTACCAAGTAGAACTGTATCCACTGTGGCATAAAACTCTGTAAATCCGTTATCCCCTTCACCTTTGACTTGATCAGCCACTCAAGAGAATCGTCTTTTGAAGCAATATATCCATCTAAACTTGAAGCTATAAATACTACCAGCTTTCGTTTTTCACTCATTGCATCCACCGCCAAATGGGAGTTTTTAATTCTTGACATGATTCAACTCTTCTGCAAGGTTATATTAAAAATTTTATCCAATCAATCTACAACTGTTAAAGGTATATCAACCATGCCCGTTTGTTGATAAAGGAACACCTAAAATTCATTAACCAAAATGTTAGATTCATTGTAAGCCGGGATTACCCTCATTTTTCATTAAATCTATGTACATTTGTTTAATAGAGAGGCTTTCGTTGCTGATCAAACGGTTAAATGGACAAGATGCAGCTTTATGGAATCAGCAGATGTATTGGAAAGACAGGCTTTAGCCTCTTTCATTAAATGTTTGATTACTACTTTGAGGGACGGGCTTTTTACTTTATTCAAACGTTTGAATAATCCAGGGTGAAGTTCAGAGCTTTCCAATTGAAAACTTGATGATTATCAAAAACCATCTTTAATCAATCGTTTGATTTACTGAGTGACGCGAAACTTTAGCCTTTGAATAGCAAAGGGAGAAAGCATGGGTATTTTTCTTATTAGAATCTTCTCCTCAAATACCTGATCTGTAACTAAATAGAATGTTTTGTCTTACTGCTTCATAGTATGAATGTTACCAATCATTACGCCCCTTGAAAAGTGGGTTTCATTGCATTTTAACCGTTTTTTCGCTAGAATACATGCCAATATAAGAGGGCGGAAAATTGCCTGAGGAGAAGGGGATATGACATTGATAAAATGCATCGCCACTGACATGGATGGAACACTGCTCAATGCCAGTCAAGAGGTAAGCGAAGAAAACAAGCTTGCGATCCGGGAGGCTCGTAAGCAGGGAATTGATTTTCTAGTTGCCACAGGGCGTTCTTATCATGACCTGCGTTATGTGTTGGAAAAAGTTGATATCCTATGCCCTGCTATTTGCCTGAACGGCGCTGAAATTAGAGATGAACAGGGCAACATTGAATTTGGGATCGGACTGGATGAAGAGACAGCTTCTCAAGTGGCCCGAATTCTTGACCATGCCGATATTTATTATGAATTATATACAAGCAATGGTACGTACACGACAAATTATGAGAAAGGCGTCCAGGCGGTCATGGACATTTACCGTACAGCTAATCCGTCTATAGAGATTGCTCCACTGAGAGAGAGAGTAGAGAAGCGTTTTAAGAAGCGTTTGATCAAAGTAGTGGATCATTTGGACGGTATTTTTGGTGCGGGAGACATAGTAACCTATAAATTTTTTGGCTTCTCCAAAGACGCGGCTTTGCTTAATGAAATGAACATAAGGTTTGAGCAGATCAAGGGAATCACCGTCACTGCGTCCGGCCGTCAAAATATTGAGATTACCCATGCTCAGGCCAAAAAAGGAAATGCTTTAAAAAGATACACGGAGAAACGGGGAATCCCCCTCGAACAGACCATGGCGATTGGTGATAATTATAACGACTTGTCAATGCTCCGCCTGGTTGGCCATTCAGTGGCTATGGGGAATGCCGAGAAGGAAATTAAAGATTCGTGCCGGTATATAACCGGGTTAAACACAAAAGATGGCGTTGCGGAGATCATTTACAAAATCTTGGAGGAACAAAATATACGGAATGAAAAAGCCTGAGCTTTCTCAGGCTCAGCTTGTAGAGAAAGTATATGTTTTTTTCTCTACAGGCTTTTTTATTTTACATTTAGACGACTTGTATCTAGATTTTTGTGTTTTTATTTTTAAGAAAAAGATTCCCATCCACCTAGACCT
>NZ_JBHUEO010000008.1:0-97041 GCF_042680885.1 Siminovitchia sediminis
ACAGGTCTAGGTGGATGGGAATCTTTTTCTTAAAAATAAAAACACAAAAATCTAGATACAAGTCGTCTAAATGTAAAATAAAAAAGCCTGTAGAGAAAAAAACATATACTTTCTCTACAAGCTGAACAGGCGTAGGCCTGTTTTTTTTGTTCGATTTTTTAGAAGGTATTAACTTTTCATGTCATTTATCAACACAAAGGAGATGTAAAACAGAGTTCTGCGTCCACAATAAGATCATCCGTTCTTGAAGTCTTATCTTGCCGGCTTTCTTCTCAGAAAACTAAGCCCCGCAGATTGAAAGGTTCGTTTTTTATGATAGGTGTGATCGGCTTCAATCAGAGCACCTGCAATTTTTTTCGCCAGTTTCATGACGGTGTTGAGGCGGGTATTTTGCAAGACAACAAATTCCATATGCCCTGCCAAATTTACAATTCCGGTGATAAAAACATCCCCAACTTCCGGAAGTTGCTTGTTTACTCCCGCGCCAGGTTTGACGGGGCCTTTGCCAACCTTGATTTCCCCGACGCTTGCAAGGCGTCCGAGACAGGCATCAACCCCAATAATGAAGGGCCTTTTATAAGTTCTATTCACCTTTTTTAATATATCTTTCAAATTCATGGCATGAACGGGGTTTTCCAATGTTCCGTATACATGAAAAGCTTTCATTCCCGCTTCATCCAAGAAAGACCCAATTAAGGGTCCAAGGGAATCACCGGTTGACCGGTCTGTCCCGATACAAATAACGACTACGGGCTGATACAACCGGGAGGGAAGAAGGTCTTCAAGTGCTTGAGATAAATGAAATATTGCATTCTGGTCCTCCACATGTACAATCGTGTCCAATTGATTTTCTTGTTCCACCCCAATCCCCCATTTCATTCGTGATCTTCGCCCGAAGCCGGCAGTTCAAAACAATTTGCACTTTTTGTCTGTGTTAACCAGTATACGAATCTTTCCCACTTTCTATACATGTTCAAACCCATAAATGATGAGATTGGCAAGGATCAAGATTTATTGGTAAAATAAGAACGAATTTTAGTACCGGGTCGGGTGATTATGTTGGAAGAGCAGCTTCAGGAAACTGTGGAAAACACAAACATCTTTATAGAAAAACTGACCAACCCTGAATTATGGATCAATATCGGGTGGATTGCTGTAAAAATCCTCCTGATTATTATTTTGTCAGGCATCATCATTCGTGTGGGAAAAGCCGCCATTGAGAGAGTATTTAAAAGAAGAAGGAGAACTCCTTTGCAGTTTTCTGAACGGCGGGAAGCTACACTTGTTAAGCTGCTGCAAAATATTTTGGCGTATACAGTATATTTCATGGCCATTATCATGATTCTGTCTGCGTTAACGATCAATGTTACAGGAATTTTGGCTGGTGCAGGTATTTTGGGTTTGGCCGTTGGTTTTGGTGCTCAAAACCTTGTCAAAGATATCATTGGCGGCTTCTTTATTATTTTTGAAGATCAGTTTTCTGTAGGGGATTATGTTGCGATTGGACAATATGAAGGAACCGTAGAGGAAATAGGTTTGCGGACAACGAAGATACTGGGCTGGACAGGGGAGTTATACATTATTCAGAACGGAAACATAACAGAAGTAACAAACTATTCTTTGCATAACAGTGTAGCCGTTGTGGATGTACTCCTTGGATACCAGGCGGATTTAAAAAGAGTGGAAACCATTATAGAAAATCTTCTTGAAACACTCCCGGAAAAGTACGAACAGATCGTGGACAAGCCAAAGATCATGGGCGTACAGCAATTGGGTGCCTCTGAAGTCATGTTGAGGGTCATTGCGGAGACATTGCCTGTTCAACATTGGTTCATTGCAAGGGAAATGAGAAAGTTGATCAAAATGGAACTGGATGCTCATCAGGTAGAAGTCCCATACCAGCGCATTGTCATGATGACAGGAAACGAACACCAGCCAGGTGATCATTTTGGTGACCGACAAGGGGGATAAAAGTGGAGAAAAAAGAGTTTAACCTTCATGACGTTGTTGAAATGAAAAAACCGCATCCATGCGGAACAAACCGCTGGAGGATTATTCGAATGGGAATGGATATCCGTATGAAATGCGAAGGGTGCGGCCACAGCGTCATGCTGCCGCGCAGGGAATTCACGAGAAAAATGAAAAAAATTTTAGAGAAGCACGAGGAGTAGTTCGTGCTTTTTTTTTCTGAGAAAACTAAGCAATTTTTACAATTTTGATCATTAAAAAGCCGCTTCTTGTAAGCCAATAGCCTGGCTTCAAGGTTTGTTCGTGCCTGAAAGCGGCTTGCGCTTTTGTTCCCGACTCTCTATAATTAGGAATGGATTGGGGACAGAGTCTGTCCCAGTAAAGAGGAGTGACCGAAATGGCCCTAACAGCAGGGATCGTTGGATTGCCAAACGTGGGCAAGTCCACCTTATTTAACGCAATAACCAAAGCAGGAGCGGAAGCGGCGAACTATCCATTCTGTACGATTGACCCAAATGTAGGGATCGTGGAAGTGCCTGATCATCGTCTTCAGAAATTAACCGAACTTGTCAAGCCGAAGAAGACAGTACCAACGGCTTTTGAATTTACCGATATTGCAGGAATCGTAAAAGGAGCCAGCAAAGGGGAAGGACTCGGGAACAAATTTCTATCACATATTCGCCAAGTGGATGCCATTTGTCATGTGGTCCGTTGTTTCGCGGATGGTGATATTACGCATGTGTCAGGAAAAGTGGATCCAATTGATGATATTGAGACGATCAACCTTGAGTTGATATTGGCTGACTTGGAGACAGTTGATAAAAGGATCGGCCGTGTAGAAAAAATGGCCAAGCAAAAAGATCAAGAGGCTATGGCAGAATTTGAAGTTCTAAGCAAATTGAAAGCTGCTTTTGAATCGGACATGCCCGCGAGATCGATTGAATTTTCGGATGACCAGCAAAAGATCGTAAAACATCTTCATTTGCTGACAAGTAAGCCTGTGCTGTATGTAGCGAATGTCGCTGAAGAGGATGTAGCAGATCCATCCAGCAACGAATTTGTGAAGCAAGTCATGAATTATGCGGAAAAAGACAATGCGGAAGTCATTGTCATCAGTGCAAGAATTGAAGAAGAGATTGCCGTTTTGGATGATGATGAAAAAGCGATGTTTTTGGAAGAACTGGGAATTGAAGAATCAGGACTGGATCAGCTCATTCGTGCTGCCTATGACCTGCTGGGATTGGCGACCTATTTTACTGCAGGAGAGCAAGAAGTCCGAGCCTGGACCTTTAAAAAAGGAATGAAGGCTCCACAATGTGCCGGAATCATTCATACCGATTTTGAAAAAGGATTTATCCGGGCAGAAACCGTTTCTTATGAAGATCTGCTGAATGCCGGTTCTATGGCAGCAGCCCGGGAAGCGGGGAAGGTCCGCCTGGAAGGAAAAGAGTATGCAGTACAAGATGGGGACGTCATTCATTTTCGGTTTAACGTATAAAAAAGTGAGAAAAAAGTCTGTAAACGTTGTGTTTGCAGGCTTTTTTTATTTAGGGGAAGAAGATTTTGACAAGTATTGGGTATCAACCGAAACAGTAATGAAGGAAATTAGTGAAAGAACAGCGAAATGTAGAGTATATATGGTGTATGCTGAACGAAATTAAGGAGGAGACGCTGTTGAGGGAAACAGTCATAGTGGAAGCTGTCAGAACTCCTGTAGGCAAGAGAAATGGTGTCCTAAGAGATACTCGTCCGGATGAGCTGCTGGCAATGGTTTTAAAAGAGCTGACAAAAAGAGCAAAGCTAGATCCTATCCATGTAGAGGATGTCATTGCCGGGTGTGTCACACAAACAAGCGAGCAGTCCAATGATATAGCCAGACTGGCTGCTCTCATTGCAGGATTTCCAATAACGGTTCCAGGCGTCACGTTAGATAGGCAATGCGGTTCAAGCCTTCAGGCTATTCATTTTGGCTCACAGGCGATCATGAGCGGAGATATGGATATAGTGATCGCTTGCGGAGTGGAAAGCATGTCCCGTGTTCCCATGTTTTCAAATATACAGGGAGCCCAACATAGCAAACAATTGACAGCCCAATATGACATCATCCACCAGGGGGTGTCCGCCGAACGAATTGCGGACCTATGGAGATTTTCAAGAGAAGATTTAGACCGCTTCTCTTTGTCGAGTCATCAAAAAGCGGTGAGGGCGATCAAGGAAGGCCGGTTTGACCGTGAAATAATGGCAATTCACACGGAAAATGGACCGATTACAACAGATGAAGGACCAAGAGAAGATACATCAATGGAAAAATTAGCTGCGTTAACACCTCCATTTGTAAAAAATGGAAAAATAACGGCAGGAAATGCAAGTCAACTCAGTGATGGGGCTGCAGCGGTCTTACTGATGTCTCGTGAAAAGGCAGAGGAATTAGGTTTAAAACCGCGATTTCGTATCCTTGCCCGTACTGTCGTTGGATCAGATCCCACTCTAATGTTGACGGGACCTGTGGCTGCAACAGAAAAGGCGTTAAAGAAGGCGCAATTGAACCTTGAAGATATTGATTTATTTGAAATCAATGAAGCTTTTGCCTCTGTTCCTCTCCATTGGCTGAAAGAAACAGGCGCAAACCCGGACAATTTAAACGTAAACGGAGGCGCCATCGCTTTGGGACATCCGTTGGGAGCTACCGGAGCGAGAATAATGACTACTTTAACCCACGAACTTGAAAGGCAAAATAAGAAGTTTGGGTTGATGGCCATTTGTGAAGGTTTCGGCATGGCCAATGCTACAATCATTGAAAAGCTGACATCTTGATTAATGAATGCATAAAAGCCCCCTTTTCCAGAAAAGATATAAAAGACTCTAGAAAAGGGGGTAAGTTGATGAACACACTGAGAAGAATAGCTTTGGCTTTAACCATCATTGGAGCGATAAACTGGGGGTTAATCGGTTTATTCAATTTTAACCTGGTGGCAGCTTTATTTGGCGAGGGTGGATTGGCACGGTTGATTTATTCCCTAGTAGGACTGAGCGGCCTCATTTGCCTGTCTTATTTCTTTGAACAAAAAACTGCAGAGAATAACAACCAATTTACAAGTCCCGTTCAAGATGAAACAGAATTGCGGCCAAATTACGCTACAGAGTTTGCTGAAGAACCGGATCTTGACCTGGCTTATAATCCCTCCAGAGAAGAATATGATAAAGAAAAAGAATAAATTGAGAAAAACCAAGCATACCGAGTGTCTGCTTGGTTTTTCATTGTAATGACTTGACTAAGATCAGCCCCTCTGGATAATCCGGCAGCTAAAACTCTTATATTAACATTCTTCATCCATTTTTCCCGGGCGAGGCCTCCACAAATTATACCAGTAAGAATCATGTAGAAATAACTCACCATCTTTTAAAAATATACAGTTGAAATATAGGAACGAATGTTCTATAATGGAAAAAGCGGCTTTAGTTCTTTCGCAATGAAAGAATTGTATTTGTGATCTATCGACTTTTATGATATAATTTTACTCTGTGAGTAATGAAAGTTGCTCCTTGCCCTTTATTTTCATTAAGGGCCGCACAGACCATAAGGAGGTGGATTATTGATGAGAAAGTACGAAATTATGTACATCATTCGCCCAAACATTGAGGAAGAAGCGAAGCAGGCTTTAATTGAGCGCTTCGATAACGTTCTTACATCTCAAGGGGCAGAGATCATCGAATCAAAGGATTGGGGCAAGCGCCGCTTGGCTTATGAAATCGAGGATTTCCGTGAAGGATTTTACCACTTGATTCAAACGAATGCCAATCCTGAGGCAGTTCAAGAATTTGATCGTCTCGTTAAAATTAACGATGATATCATTCGTCATATCGTTGTAAAAGAAGAAGATAAATAATACAAAAAATGTTTCACGTGAAACAATACGGTAAATCGGGAAGGGGTTGATTCTGATGATGAACCGAGTAGTATTAGTCGGCCGATTGACTAAAGATCCAGACTTGCGCTACACTCCGAATGGAGTTCCGGTTGCAAACTTTACCTTGGCTGTAAACCGGACGTTTACGAATCAGCAAGGGGAGCGGGAAGCTGACTTCATCAACTGTGTGGTTTGGCGCCGCCAGGCAGAAAATGTCGCCAACTACTTGAAAAAAGGGAGTTTGGCAGGGGTGGACGGCCGACTGCAAACCCGCAGCTATGATGACCAGGACGGAAAACGAGTGTATGTAACTGAAGTAGTTGCAGACAATGTTCAGTTTTTGGAACCTAGAAGTGCAGCTTCACAGGATCGCGGAAACTTTGGCGAAAGTCCTTTTGGCGAAGGCCAAAGAAATCAAGGTTCCTCATATGGTGACCAAAGAAATCAGGGCTATACTCGGACAGATGAAGACCCATTCTCCAATGATGGACAACCGATTGACATCTCAGATGACGATCTTCCATTTTAATTGTTAAATAAAGGAGGGTTTTTATTATGGCAGGACGCAGAGGCGGACGTAAACGCCGGAAAGTATGTTACTTTACCGCGAACGGAATCACACACATTGATTATAAGGACGTAGATCTTCTTAAGAAATTCATCTCTGAGCGTGGGAAAATTCTTCCGCGCCGTGTGACAGGAACAAGTGCTAAGTATCAGCGTAAATTGACTGTAGCCATCAAACGTGCTCGTCAAATGGCACTTCTTCCATTTGTTTCAGGTGAATAATAGAAAAAAAGCAGTGAGGAATGATAAAGTCCTTGCTGCTTTTTTCATTGTTTGGTGAATGTTGAGAGTGTCTGGCTTTAAGCGCCATCGGACTGAAATCCGCCTGAAATACTGCTCCCTGATCAAAAACCGCTTTTGAGCTCGCAGACATGCTTCCACCTTATCATTTTCTTAGTCCTCACAAGACTTATCGGGCATTTTTTGTTAAAATATACAGGTATAGATTGAATGAGGTGAAAAAGTGAAAAATACCCGAATGCTTACGGAAGGGGCCTTAATGCTGGCTGTTTTTACCGTACTATTACTCCTTACAGTTTATGTACCCATGGCAATGCTGGCTACACAGTTTTTCTTAATTCTTCCCTTCCTGCTGTACAGCTCTAAATATCCTATAAAAAACTCTATCGTTTTAATCGTTGGAGCTATTTTTATGTCGATGATCATTGGGACGATTCTATCGGTGCCTATTGCCATTTTGTATGGAACCACAGGTACAATGATGGGATATTGCATTCGGTCGGGGAAAAGTAAAGTAGTTGCTTACATAGCTTCCAGCCTCGTATTTCTGGCCAATGTGGTTTTGTTTTATATTGTGGCGGCTCAATTATTCAGCATGAACTTTTTGGATGAATTGGCAAAAATCTTCTCCGCTTCGGCGGAGCAATATTCCGGAATTATGCGGTCACTGGGACAAACACCTGATCCGAACATGGAACAGCAGCTTCAAGATATGATCGGAATGATGAAGACACTGGCTCCGAGCCTTTTATTGGGCGGTGCATTTGTTTCTGTTATATTGTTTATGGTCATTAATTTTCCCATTATTAAAAGGTTTGGTGTAGAAGTACCGGCATTTCCACCGTTTCGGACTATCACCTTTCCAAAAAGCATCTTGTGGTACTATTTAATTACGTTAATCGTTTCGCTTTTTATTCAAATGGAGGAAGGAACGTTCTTATACATGGCGATCGTAAATGCTGCGTATATATTACAAATTCTACTTTTCATTCAGGGGCTTGCTTTTATCTATTACTACAGCCATAAAAAAAGCTGGTCAAAAGCAATACCTATTACAGCCACGGTCATGACACTTTTATTGCCATTGTTTTTTTCACTTGTCCGGTTATTGGGTATAATCGATATAGGTTTTGATTTAAGAAAGCGATTGGCAAATAAATGATGAAAGTTTAAATTTGTGTAAAGGGAGCTGAAAGGATGCCGCCGTATATAAATAGACTGAAGAGCCTTCCTCCTTTTTTCGGAATTGTGGCTTTGAGCGCCATTCTTCTTGTGTTCATCAGTTTTCGATACTGGTGGGCGGGAGCGATAGGAGCTCTCTTGCTCTTGGTTTTTTTGGGGCTGTTCTTTAAAGCTCAAAGGGACCGAATACAGGAGATCGAAGACTATATTTCAACGCTTTCTCACCGGGTTAAAAAGGTTGGAGAGGAAGCCCTGTTGGAAATGCCGATTGGGGTCATGCTGGTGAATGATGACCATATGATTGAGTGGGCAAATCCTTTCATTGTTTCTCGCCTTAATGAAAATACACTGATTGGCCGGTCTTTATTTGATATATCAGAAGCGCTTGTTCCTGCGATCCAGCAGGAGCGGGATAGCGAATTGGTTACATTAAATGAACGGAAGTACCGGGTGGAAATTAAAAGCGAAGAGCGTTTGTTGTATTTTTTTGACGTTACGGATGAAATGGAAATCATGCGGCGTTACCAGGATAACCGCCAAGTCATTGCCACGATCTTAATTGACAACTATGATGACGCCACTCAAGGGATGAATGATCAGATAAAAAGTGAGCTGAACAGTACGGTTACGGCGCTGTTGAATAAATGGGCGCTCGATCATGGCATCTTCTTGAAAAGAGTTTCATCTGACCGGTTTATTGCACTGTTAAACGAAAAAATATTAAGTGATCTGGAAGAGGATAAGTTTTCTATTTTGGATGAGGTGAGAGAGACCACTTCCAAACAGAATCTTCCGCTTACTTTAAGTATCGGTGTGGGGCTTGGAGTTTCAGAATTTCCTGAACTGGGAGCCCTCTCACAGTCTAGCCTGGATTTGGCATTGGGACGCGGCGGGGACCAGGTGGCGATGAAGCTGCCAAATGGAAAAATGAAATTTTATGGCGGGAAAACCAATCCAATGGAAAAAAGAACCCGGGTCCGTGCCCGTGTCATTTCCCATGCATTGAAAGATCTGATTGTGGGAAGCGACAAGGTCATTGTCATGGGACACAAGTTTCCTGACCTGGATGCCATTGGTTCAGCTATTGGAATCCGAAAAGCTGCTGAAATGAACGATGTAGAAGGGTATATCGTTATTGATTTCAATGAAATCGACAATAGCGTCAAACGGCTTATGAACGAATTGAAGAAGGAACCCGATCTGTACGCCAGATTCATCTCTCCGGAAGGTGCAATGGAAATTGTCACAGAGGATACCCTGCTGGTTGTTGTAGATACTCATAAACCTTCTTTAGTCATTGATGAAAAACTATTAAATAAAACAGATCGCGTGGTCGTGATTGACCATCATCGCAGAAGTGAAGATTTTATTAACAAACCGCTTTTGGTTTATATGGAACCGTACGCTTCATCTACTTCTGAATTGGTAACTGAATTGCTTGAATATCAGCCTAAGGGCAAGAAACTCAATATACTTGAAGCAACTGCACTTTTATCCGGAATAATCGTAGATACAAAGAGCTTTACATTGCGGACGGGATCACGGACATTTGATGCCGCCTCTTATTTAAGGGCCCGTGGTGCGGACACCATACTTGTCCAAAGCTTTATGAAAGAGGATATTGGTTCTTATGTAAAAAGGGCCAAGCTGATTGAAACGATGGAGTTTTATGGAAATGGCGCAGCTATTGCTACCGGTGACGAAGATGTAATCTATCATTCGGTCATGATTGCCCAGGCGGCAGATACGCTTTTGACAATGGACGGCGTTTCAGCATCCTTTGTTGTTTCTAAACGGGCGGAAGACGTCGTAGGAATCAGTGCCCGGTCACTTGGCAAAATCAATGTACAAATCATTATGGAACAGCTCGGGGGCGGCGGCCACTTAACGAATGCAGCAACCCAGTTAAAGGATGTGACCGTAGTGGAGGCAGAGCTACAGCTGCGGCAAGTGCTGGATGAATACTTTGAAGGAGGTCAATCATCGTGAAGGTGATTTTTTTGAAAGATGTAAAAGGAAGAGGAAAAAAAGGGGAAGTCAAAGATGTGGCTGTTGGATATGCCCAAAACTTTCTTTTTAAACAAGGTTTGGCGGTAGAGGCGACACCCGGGAACCTGGCTAACTTGAAAAATCAGCAAAAGAAAGAGAAAAAGCTCGAAGAACAAGCCCTTCAAGAGGCAAAAAATTTAAAAGAAAAAATGGAAAAACTGACGGTAGAAATTAAAGCGAAATCCGGAGAAGGCGGCAGGTTATTTGGTTCCATCACGAATAAGCAAGTGGCGGATGAGTTGAAAAAGAAACATGATATTAAAATAGATCGCCGGAAAATTGAAATGGATCAGCCGATCCGTTCACTTGGTGTGACAAAGGTGCCCGTCAAGCTTCACTCCGAAGTATCCGCTACCCTCCATGTTCATGTAGTAGAACAAAAATAATATATTTCTATGGATCAATTCATGATAGAATAGAATAAATGATAACCATGTGATCTGGTCTAGGCCGGTCACATTTTTTATGTGTTGGCTATACGAATGGGGGTGACCTGTACATTGAATGAGTTGATGGTGGACCGGACACCGCCGCAAAATATTGAAGCGGAACAAGCGGTGCTTGGGGCTATTTTTCTTGATCCTGCCGCTCTTATCCTCGCCTCTGAAATTTTATTGCCCGAAGATTTTTACCGCAGTGCCCATCAGAAGATATTTGAGGTCATGCTTCATTTGAGTGAAACGGGAGAGGCCATTGATTTGGTCACCGTCACAGAACAGCTGGCTGCCGCTAAGCAGCTGGAGGATGTGGGCGGTGTATCCTACTTAAGTGAACTTTCGGTATCCGTACCGACTGCGGCTAATGTCGGCTACTATGCGAAAATCGTCGAAGAAAAGGCATTGCTCCGCAAGCTGATCCGAACAGCTACAGATATCGCGACAGAAGGGTATGCGCGTGAAGGCGAAGTGGAGTCACTTCTGGATGAAGCTGAAAAAAGCATCATGGAAGTGGCCCAGCGGAAAAATACAGGTGCCTTTCAAAATATAAAAGATATTCTGGTTCGTACGTATGACAATATCGAGATGCTTCACAACCATAAAGGTGAAGTGACAGGGATCCCGACTGGATTTTCAGAGCTGGACCGAATGACCGCTGGTTTTCAACGGAATGATCTGATCATCGTTGCAGCCCGGCCATCCGTGGGTAAAACTGCTTTTGCTCTGAATATTGCCCAGAATGTGGGAACGAAAACAGAAGAAAACGTAGCGATTTTCAGTTTGGAAATGGGAGCAGAGCAGCTGGTTATGAGGATGCTCTGCGCTGAAGGTAATATCGATTCCCAAAATCTACGGACGGGAGCCCTGACAGATGAAGATTGGCGGAAACTTACCATGGCCATGGGAAGTCTATCAAATTCAGGCATTTATATCGATGATACACCGGGAATCCGAGTCAGTGAAATCCGCTCGAAATGCCGACGTTTAAAACAGGAGAGCGGACTGGGAATGATCTTGATTGATTACTTGCAGCTTATCCAGGGGAGCGGCAGCTCCAAGGAAAACCGCCAGCAGGAAGTTTCCGAAATCTCCCGTTCCCTTAAGGCGCTTGCGCGTGAACTGGAAGTTCCGGTTATCGCCTTATCCCAGCTATCCAGGGGTGTCGAGCAGCGGCAGGATAAAAGGCCAATGATGTCAGATATCCGTGAATCCGGGTCCATTGAACAGGATGCAGATATTGTGGCTTTCCTGTACCGTGATGACTACTATGACAAAGAAACAGAAAACAAAAATATCATTGAAATTATTATTGCCAAGCAGAGGAACGGCCCAACAGGCACAGTGCAGCTTGCTTTTGTAAAAGAATATAATAAATTCGTTAATCTTGAGCGAAGATTTGACGAAGCGGATGCTCCGCCAGGGGCATAAGTCTAAAAGCACCTCCTACTTTAGAGGTGTTTTTTTTTCTGCCTAAAACAACAAAGATCTTCCCTCGTATAGATCCATATGAGGGAGGATACCGATTTGAAAAAAGTTTTATGGATGATTGCAGGAAATTCTTTTATGGCTGTGTGGGCATTGGTAGTTGGTATTTGGTATATATACGATACATTCAAGAGGGATGATCCAGAATTTGTCTTGGGGCTGATCAATGACCGGAAAAAAGATAAAAATATGGCGCTGACAACACAAATTAATGGGAAACGGATCACAGATGTCATTGGCGACTCTCCGCTTCCGTTAGCCAGTACCATGAAAATCATTGTTGCCATTGAATGCGCACAGCAGGCAGCCGCAGGAACAATCCATCCGGATCAACAAGTGAGTTTTGAAAGAGTTGGAGAAATATTATGTACCACAAACGGATGGGGAGCGCATGAGGCATGGATAGATTCCTTAGAAGACAAAGAACAGGTATCTGTCAGTGAAATTGCCAATGGCATGATGACTTTAGTTCAAATGCAAATACAGATTATCTGATCAAACGTCTTGGCTTGGACAATGTAAAGCAAGTTTTAGCCGAAACAGGCATGAACCGATATATCCTATTGGCGGCGGAATGCTCGTATCTTTTTATTTGATGGAGGAACAACATCTGTCAAAGGAAGAAGCATGGGAGAATATGACCCTCGGAGAGTATCGGCAAAAAGCAATAGAAATATTTGAAACATGGGATGAAATGCCCTTGGCATCTAATCAAAAGCAGACGGCGGCAGATACTTTGGATGTGAAGTTCCAAAGAATATGGTCAGATCGTCTGCCAAGAGGAACTGCGCAAGATTATGTTTCACTATTGGAAAAGCTGAATAGAAAGGAATTTTTTTCAAAAGAAATTTATACTTACTTGGATCCGATTCTGGAACAGTCGATGTATAACCCCAAAAATCAAGAGTGGCTCTATCATGGAGGACAAAAAGGCGGATCAACCGCATTGGTCTTAACACTGGCCATGTATGTACAAGATAAGGAAGGCAATCAAACGGAAATTGCTTTTTTCTCAAATGATCTGAACAGATTTGAACACATGCTGCCGACAAGGAAAATCAATAGTTTTCAACTTAAAATATTAACCGATCCCACTTTTCGTTCTAGAATTGAAAAGGAATGGGGATTATAGAAATCCTGTTAATTTACCAAGTTTTTAGGTTATAATATAAAGGGAACAAGATAACGCTAAAAGCGAACGAATTTATTTTGTAAGGGCTTTAATGTTCGCTTTTTCTTGACGCGTGATGATTGCGCTGATAGAATAGATATGTTTGTTCTATAATAGGGTTCCTTTAGGGACTTGCGGAGGTGCTTTTTGCATGTCATCAGTAGTAGTAGTCGGTACGCAATGGGGAGACGAAGGAAAAGGGAAAATCACTGATTTTCTATCTGAAAACGCAGAAGTGATTGCTCGGTACCAAGGGGGCAACAATGCCGGTCATACCATTCAATTTAATCAGGTTACATATAAACTGCATTTGATTCCTTCCGGAATTTTTTATAAAGATAAAACGAGTGTAATCGGAAACGGGATGGTTGTAGATCCCAAGGCACTTGTTCAAGAACTTGAGTATTTACACGGACACAACATTTCAACAGATAACTTGCGGATCAGCAACAGAGCCCATGTGATCCTGCCTTACCATCTGAAAATTGATGAGGTCGAAGAAGAGCGGAAAGGCGCCAACAAGATCGGTACAACGAAAAAAGGGATTGGCCCTGCATATATGGATAAAGCAGCCCGTATCGGTATCCGGATTGCCGATTTATTGGACCGTGAAGTGTTCGAGGAAAAACTGACACGCAATCTTCAGGAGAAGAACCGGCTGCTTGAGCGTTTTTATGAGACAGAAGGCTTCGAGCTGGAAGATATTTTGGAAGAGTATTATGAATACGGCCAGCAGTTTAAGGAATATGTGTGTGATACATCGGTTGTCTTGAACGATGCATTGGATGAAGGGAAACGGGTTTTATTTGAGGGAGCGCAAGGCGTAATGCTCGACATCGACCAGGGAACCTATCCCTTTGTCACTTCTTCCAATCCGGTTGCCGGGGGAGTCACGATCGGGTCCGGTGTAGGACCGACGAAAATTGACCATGTTGTGGGTGTATGTAAAGCATATACATCCCGTGTGGGAGATGGTCCATTCCCAACTGAATTGAACGATGAGATTGGTGACCAAATCCGTGAAGTCGGCCGTGAATACGGAACAACAACAGGCCGTCCGCGCCGTGTCGGCTGGTTTGACAGTGTGGTCGTGCGTCACGCCCGCAGGGTCAGCGGACTGACGGATCTATCATTGAACTCCATTGATGTCTTGACAGGCCTGGAAACTGTAAAAATTTGTACAGCGTACGATTATAAAGGAACGTTAATCAAGGAATATCCAGCTAATTTGAATATTCTAAAGGATTGTAAGCCTGTATATGAAGAGCTTCCAGGCTGGACGGAAGACATCACCGGATGCAAAACATTGGATGAATTGCCTGCCAATGCGCGTCATTACCTGGAGCGTGTATCGCAATTGACAGGCGTGCCGATCTCTATTTTCTCAGTTGGTCCTGACCGTTCACAGACGAATGTTGTTCGGAGTGTGTGGAGATAAAACATTGATTGATTGCAGCTGAGAGGTAAAGAGCGGGAATACCCTTAAATAAAGGACACAGAGTTTGCGGACTCTGTGTCTTTTTGTTTGCAGAATACTGTTTTGAAAATTTCATTCCCGATCAGGAAGGCTTGTTGCTCGTTTGGTAACGTAAGTGGGTGAAACGTTCCCGATCAATAATCCTCATAAAAAAAGCCAGCTATTAAAGCTGGACCTTCATTCTTTATTTAACAATTAAAACAGGGCAGTTGACTCGTTTCATGACTTTATGGCTCACACTGCCAAGAACCATCTCCTGTAACTTATTTAACCCACGGCTGCCGATGACAACCATGTCAAAATCTCCTTGATTAGCAAATTCTACAATCGCAGGACCGGGGTCTCCATGAAGAATATGAGTTTGATAGGATATCCCTTTGGCTTCCAGCAATTCCTCTGCAGGCCGGAGCCTCTTTCTTCGGATCATGGCCAAATCTTCTCTATTTTTAGTATGCAGCACTTCGCTTTTAGTTTTGGCAAAGTCGGCGACCAGTACAATATCCACGATTGAGCGGGTTAACAATGCCAATTTTATTGCTTCTTTTGCAGCTCTGAGGGAATGCTCTGAACCGTCGATCGCCAGTAACATTCGATTACTCATAAATAACCCCCTTGAATATGTGCTAACTTACCAGCTTGGCGTCATTGTAAACAGCCAATCGGTCTACAATTTTCTTGCTGGAAGAATTCAATCCTGTAATATGAACTGTATTATGATTTTCCCGCAATTTCAAGACGACTTTGTCTACTGCGCCCACGGCCGAATCATCCCAGATATGGGCGTTTGCAAAGTCAATGGTGATGGTCGAGTCTTTTAATGAGAAATCAAATGATTCTACGAAACTCTCAACGGAAGCAAAAAACAACTGTCCATGCACCTCAAAAGTCAAACGGTCTTGCTTAATGTTCTCTTTAACCTTGATCTTGGAAATCTTCGAAACAAAGAAAATTGCACTTAAGACCACGCCGGCAATAACCCCTTTTGATAAGTCGTTTGTGGCCAGTACAATGGCGACTGTAACCAGCATGACTGCTGCATCACTCTTGGGAGCTTTCACAATATACTTAAAGGAAGACCAATCAAATGTTCCGATGGATACCATAATCATAATTCCCGCAAGGACCGGCATGGGGATTTGGACGACAAGGTCCCCCAGAACGATAATGAGGAACATAAGGAAAACCCCTGCAACAAATGTGGACAATCTTCCGCGTCCGCCAGACTTCACGTTAATAACCGATTGGCCGATCATGGCACAGCCGGCCATACCGCCAAAAAAACCTGTTACGATATTGGCAATTCCCTGTCCTCTAGATTCTTTGTTCTTATCGCTGTCCGTTCCTGTCATATCATCAACAATTGAAGAGGTTAATAAGGATTCCAGCAATCCGACAATCGCCAGAGCGAAGGAATATGGGAATATAATGGCTAATGTTTCAAAATTAAACGGCACATCCGGGATAAAAAACTCCGGCAATGACCTTGTAATGTTACCTAAATCTCCGACTGTCCGCATGTCCATATTGGCATAGATGGCTGCACTTGTTAAAAGCACGATGGCAATCAACGGTGCAGGTATGGCTTTCACAAACCTTGGAACAATGTACACAATAGCGAGGGTGAGCGCGACAAATAGATAAGTCGTATTGGATATTCCCAAAAAATGCGGCACTTGAGCCATAAAAATCAGGATGGCCAAGGAGTTAACAAAACCGATCATTACTGCTCTAGGAATAAATTTCATCAGCTTGGCGATTTTAAAAATACCAAACAGCAGCTGAATGATTCCTGTTAAAACCGTTGCAGCCAATAAATAATTTAACCCATGGTCTCTCACTAATGGCACCATCAGCAAGGCCATGGCGCCGGTTGCTGCTGAAATCATGGCCGGCCGGCCGCCGACAAAGGAAATAATTACCGCAATACAAAAAGATGCATACAGGCCAACCATCGGGTCGACCCCGGCTATAATGGAAAATGCAATGGCTTCGGGAATGAGAGCAAGTGCAACAACGATCCCTGCCAAAATATCTGCTCGGATATTTGAAAACCATTCTTTCTTTATTCTTTCGGTCACTCTATCTTTCTCCTTTTCTATATAGTAAAATAATTGATTGGCATTAAGAAAAAACAACACAAGCTACAGTCTAACATCATTCGTCCCAAAAAGGAACCATTTAGGGAAGAAAAACCATTATTTTTTGTGGTAAGATATAAAAAGCAAGAATGAAATGAGGAGAACGTACATGTTGATTGGGTATGTCCGACCCCTGCAGGAAGATCCAACCTGCGAAGATCAGTTAAAAAAACTTGCTCACTGCGACCGTATCGCCAGAGAAGAACATGCCTCAGCCAAACGAAGAGTTCAACTGAGTGACATGATTGACCATCTCCAAAAAGGGGATCAGGTGGTGGTGGCCAAGCTGTATGTGTTGGCAGACTCTACCCGCCATTTGGTGGAACTCCTGGATGTTATAGACCAAAAGGGTGCCGTCCTCCAGTCCATTCGTGAAGAAATCAACACAAACGATGTGCAAGGATATTCATTTCGCACCATTGTCAAGCACATGGTGGAATTCCAAAGTGATGTAATCAGTGAAAGAACAAAAAAGGGACTGAACAGAGCAAAACAAAAGGGGATCTCAACAGGACGGCCGAGAAAGCCGGATGAAAATGTCCAAAAAGCAATCGAAATGTATCAAAGCAAACAATACAGCTTGAACGAAATCAGGGAACAGACTGGCATAAGCAAATCAACTCTTTACCGATACTTGGAGAACTAACATAGAATCCTTCTTTTTTCCTGTGTGGGCCACTTTGTTAGGAAAAAGGAAGGATTTTTCTCATCTTCGTACAAAGCTATGATGAATAGAGACTGTGTGGAAAGGAAGACGGTTGTGAAAAAAACATTATGGATGTTATTCATTTGCAGCTTCCTGGCTGCCGGCTGCGGTAAGGCTGAAGATGTACAAAAAGAAAAGGCCAAATCCCAAGAAGAGGGAGCCAATGCCAAGCAGGAGGGGGAAACAAAAGAGGCATGGTGGGAAAGAGATCCGGAATTTTATGAACCTCAAGATCTGCCTAGGGATTTGACGGAAAATGAACAGTATTTAATGAGGATGCCCGGTGAATTCAGCGGGGATCAATATGATGGGCAAGCGGCCGTTCAAAAATTAAAAGATCTGCCTACTGACCTGACAGCTGAGCAATATGCCGAAGCCATTTTAAAATTGACCGCTGAGGATTATCATGAAGAAGTGCAAAAGCTGATCAAATTTGATCCTGCAGTTGAAGCATCAGGCGAACGTCCCGATGAGGAAATAGAGGAGCCGGCCATGGGCGGCGTTCACTACGCAATATTATTGGATGCGAGCGGCAGCATGAATGCGCAGAACAAGAGCGGTACCCGAATGGAAGAAGCGAAAAGTGCCATAATGAGTTTTATCGATGTCCTGCCAAAGGAAAGTACAGTATCACTTCGTGTTTATGGACATGAAGGGACCGGCAGCGATGAGGATCAGGCGCGTTCCTGCATATCTACAGAAACCATCTATAATGGCGGCAAAGAACCTGATGACATCCAGTCTGCCTTGAAAGAAGTGAAGCCCGCAGGCTGGACACCGATTGGAAAGGCGATTGCTGAAACACGCAACGACATACCTGAAGATGCAGGTTCTGCTGTTATTTATGTCGTCAGCGATGGGATTGAAACCTGTGATGGGGACCCGGTGAAAGAAGCAAAGGAACTGGCTGCAGAAGGAGTCAAACCGATTATTAACATCATTGGCTTTCAGATAGACAATGAAGCACAGAAGATGCTCCAAGAAGTAGCCAAAGCCGGAAACGGAGAATTTACACTTGCCAACTCCAGGCAGGATGTGGAGAAATACTGGCAGGAAGAGTATCAGCGGCTGATGGATGCCTGGGAAGAATGGAAAAATGAAAGCTTAAAAGAGGTACATAACCAACAGCAGGAGCTGCTGAAGGAAGCACAAGACCTGGGCCAGTCCATTATGGATAAGTCCCAGACAGAGTTCCAGCGTGCTGAGGACCTGCAGCAAGCCCTTTCCCAAGAAGGAATTCAAGATGAGTATGATCTGACAAACAAAGTGTGGAGTATACTCTATGACCGCCAGCAAAAAATTTGGAGATACGGGTATGATACAGGAAATGAAAAATGGCGGGAAGCCTACGACGGCGGAAACAAAGTGTGGAGAGAAATTTATGATGAAGGCAATCATAAGTGGCAGGAATACTATCATAAAAAATATTGACAGGCATACAATGAGAATAATCACAGGATAGCGCTTTCAATTTTAAACAATCTGTGACAATTGTGAAAAACAGGTTTAAATGGCTGGAAAACCGTGTCGATACTTGTTGCACATGAAAAATGTGTATGATAATATTTTAGACATTACATCATATTTCAAAAAGCATTGCGACGACATAGCCTCTCGCAGTGCTTTTTTATTTTTAACATTTCCTCTGACGAGGAACCGGCGCTGCCGGCCTTGCAGGAAGCGGGGCAGCCCTATGTTACCTCAAAGCGCCAGTCTTCTATATTTCTAGTGTCCAGCTTTAAGTCTATTACTTAGCACACTTTGTCCCCAGCACTTTCAGGGCATATATAGTCGAAGCAGCGAACTTGCCATATTCCGGGAAGCTCCCCTTACACTATAGCTGAAGCCGGCTGCTTAGAAAAGCTGCCTTTTCGGGAACTGACTTTGCCTGTGTTGGCCGCAGTGCCTGTCCGCTTTTATTAATCAAGAGAGATTGGTCCGGCTCATCAGGAGCCTGCTTGGACCAATCCTTTTTTTATGCTAAAATAGGGAGATTGAGAGATTAAAAATAAACGCAGTTCAATATATTAGATATGTAATTGAAATGGGAGGAGAAGGGCTGTGGAAAAGAAAATCCTTGTAGTGGATGACGAGAAGCCGATTGCAGATATTCTTCAGTTTAACTTAAAGAAAGAGGGATTCTCTGTTCAATGTGCTTACGATGGTGATGAGGCCTTGAATCTCGTTGAAGAAATGCAGCCTGACATGGTGCTGCTGGATATTATGCTTCCCAACCGTGACGGCATGGAAGTATGCCGAGAAATCCGCAAAAAACACGAAATGCCGATTATTATGCTGACAGCCAAGGACTCAGAAATTGATAAGGTGCTAGGACTTGAGTTAGGTGCGGATGATTATGTTACGAAGCCTTTCAGCACAAGGGAATTGATTGCCCGGGTCAAGGCAAATTTACGCCGCCATGCGCAAATTTCAGATCAAATGACCGATGAAGAAAATGATGAAATAACAATTGGTTCGCTGACCATTCATCCAAACGCGTATGTTGTATCCAAGAATGGAGAAACGATTGAACTGACACACCGTGAATTTGAGCTTCTCCATTACTTGGCAAAGCACAGCGGCCAAGTGATGACCCGTGAACATTTGCTCCAGACGGTATGGGGTTATGATTATTTTGGGGATGTCAGGACGGTGGATGTAACGGTACGCCGTCTCAGAGAAAAAATAGAAGACAATCCGAGCCATCCTGCGTGGATTGTTACGAGAAGAGGAGTAGGCTACTATTTACGCGTACCTGAACAGGAGTAGTCCTTTATGCAAAAATTAGGTTTTTTTCGATCGATCCATGTAAAATTTGTCACGGTCTATTTATTGCTTATTTTATTGGCAATGCAAATCATAGGAGTCTACTTCGTAAACAAACTGGAAGAACAGCTTATCCAGAATTTCAAGCAGTCTATTGAAGGAAGACTCCCCTTGCTCGAATACAGCTTAGTCGAAGAAATGATGAAAGACCGCGCGGACGAAACCGTTCCTCCGCTTGAAGATGAAGTAAGGAAGCTCCTTATGGACTTCTCGGCCCAGGATATATCAGAAGTCCGCGTCATTAACAACAGAAGCATCATCGTTGGATCATCGGAACGAAGCAATCAAAGTATCGTCGGTCAGAAAACAACCGATGTCATGGTCAAAAGGATTTTGGCCGGCGGAAAAAAAGAAGATAAGATTTTTATCGATAAACAGTCAGGGGACCGCGTGTGGATTTTAGCGGCTCCTATTAAGATTGGCGGGGAAGTTGCAGGGTCCATATATCTTGTCGCAAAGATAGAAACGGTTTTTGAACAGCTGGAAGACATTAATCAAATCTTTATGACCGGTACATTAATCGCCATGTGTATTACTGCTGTCCTCGGTATCCTTGTGGCCAGGACAATCACAAGACCGATTACCGATATGAAAAGGCAGGCAGTGGCGATGGCAAAAGGAAATTTTTCAAGAAAAGTCCATGTTTACGGTGATGATGAAATTGGACAGCTGGCCTATTCGTTTAATCATTTGACGAAAAAGCTCCAGGAAGCACAGGCAATGACTGAAGGGGAGAGGCGCAAGCTATCTTCTGTCCTTTCTAATATGACGGACGGCGTGATTGCGACAGATCGGAAAGGAAGAGTCATTCTCATCAATGAGCAGGCATCCAAAATGTTGAGTGTTTCACGTGAAACAGTAATTTCCCAGCCTGTAACAGAAATGCTTTTGCTCGATGACCATTATACGTTTGATGATTTGCTCGATCAGCAGGAACCTATTCTTTTGGACTACAGCACAAAGGATTCAGCTTTTATTTTACGCGCCAATTTCTCGGTAATCCAAAGGGATACAGGATTTGTGAACGGGCTGATTGTTGTGCTCCATGATGTTACCGAAGAGGAAAAAATCGAAGCGGAACGCAGGGAGTTTGTAGCGAATGTATCTCATGAGCTGCGAACGCCTCTTACAACAATGCGCAGCTATCTGGAAGCATTGGCTGAGGGGGCTATTCAGGATAAAGAGCTGGCTCCGCGTTTTCTGGATGTTACCCAAAATGAGACGGAGCGAATGATCCGGCTTGTAAATGACCTTTTAAAACTGTCCAAAATGGACAGCAAGGACTATGAAATCAATAAGACTTGGGTAGATTTTGTCACTTTCTTCAATGATATCATCGACCGTTTTGAGATGATCAAAGAAAGTCACATCGTCTTTAAGAGAATTCTGCCGAAAGAGGCTATTTTCATCCAGATAGACGAAGATAAATTAACCCAAGTGATTGATAATATCATTTCCAATGCACTGAAATATTCGCCTGAAGGCGGTCGGGTAACTTTTAAGGTGAAAGTTTTAGACGGGCAGATTGAAGTCAGCATCAGCGACCAGGGGCTGGGGATTCCGAAAGAAAATCTCGAAAGAGTATTTGAACGTTTTTATAGGGTGGATAAGGCCCGAACAAGACGACTGGGGGGGACCGGACTCGGACTGGCTATTGCAAAAGAGATGATAGGTGCCCATGGAGGAGATATTTGGGCAAGAAGCGTAGAAGGAAAAGGGACAACCATTCTCTTTACGCTTCCATATGATTCGGAACAAGAGGATGATTGGTCGTGAAATATGAACGAATCAAATCAGTGCTGCTCGTTTTTTTGGTTATTACAAGTGTGGTACTGACCTGGAACCTGTGGATATTCCAACCGACCTATGAATTTGATGATGAAAAAAATGTACACGAAGTGTCCATCTCCGATCCTAAAGATGTTGGTGATGTAATCAGGCCATTCAAACTACTCCTTCATGTAGACGGAGATCACTTTGGCATTGTGGATGAAAAATCAGTGGAAGAAACACTCCATGAACTCAGCAGCTGGACGTTTTATGACTTGGGCGAAGAAAAGGAGTTATCGCGGAACCAAATTCAGGCTCTGTCACAAAATGAAAACTCATTGGAGCTGATATACCCTGATTATATGCCATTTAATGTGTATAAAGGAATTTTGCGCTTTGAAACGGAAACCATTCCGTCCGGCAGTTTTGACCGCTTGATTATTCAATCGGATAACTGGGCGAACGGAGATGGGGTTGCCTTTTTCATTTCGACGGAAGAAGGCAAAGTGTACGAAAGCCATGTGAGTCATGACCATATTCGGGCTCTTTTCAGCCGGCTGGGAGGCGAATTGGATGAAATGCTTTCATTTGAATCATATGAGCTTCCGGACGGAAGGCAGACGTATGTTGCCGCTGAAAAATCAGTGATGTACAAATATAAATATTACGCTGATTTTATAGAACCGGATAAGTTTCAAAATGCGTTGTTTAAGGATCCGAGTTATGTAAGAAGAAACGGAAGCCCGGATGGCGAAAAGTACACCGATGGCACCAGTCTCATGAATGTGGATATGACCAGTTACATGATTTTTTACATCAACCCGAGCCAGGCGCTGGAGGCAAGAAGCAACCCCTTTGACCCGGACCTGTTAAAGAAAAGCATAGAGTTTATTAATGAGCATGCGGGATGGACCGACAATTACAAATATACTGGTGTGGATCCTGCTACACAGAGAACAACGTTCCAGTTGTACTTTAAAGGGTACCCTGTATTTAATAATGAAGGGATGTCTGAAATTAAACTGTTCTGGGGGAAGGAACAAATTTATCAGTACCAACGGCCTTATTTCACCTTGGATATACCGCTGCCGCACCCTGAAAAGGCAAATATGCCATCAGGTAAAGACGTATTGGATTCATTGCTGTCAGATCCGAAAATTGAACAAGGGAAACTGAACATGCTGACACTGGGATACAGGCTGTATGAAGATCCGGAGAACTTGAAGGTTTTCATTCTGGAACCTGCCTGGTATTACCTGTACGACGGCAGTTGGGAACAATATGACAAGGCGGAAACAAGGGGGGAATAAAGTTGGATTGGGGAAAGTTGAAGACGATTTTTATCATCGCGTTCTTAATCCTGGATATTTACCTCCTGACACAATTATTGAATAAGCAAGAGGTCAACAAGCTTGAGGTTAAAGCAGATGTCTCTTTGGAAGAAAACTTGAACAATGATGGAATTGATTACAGCGGACTTCCGAATGATCAGGTGAAAGATCAGTACATGAGTGCCAATACAAAAAGTTTTTCAGAAAAAGAGGTAGAAAATCTCAAAGACCAATCCGTCACCATCGTAGATGATTCGATCATCTATTCTGAGTTGAGGCATCCTATTCTGGTGGAGGAAGATTTTGATATACAGGAGATTGAACAGCTTGTAAAAAGTTCTGTCCTGTATGGAGAACAGTATGTTTTTGGCCATTATGATGAAGAGGCCGGGACGATAACTTTTTACCAGAAGTATAAGGATAAGATCCTTTTTAAAAACAGGAGCGCCCATATTGTTTTTTATATGGATAATGACAGGAAAATCGAGTCCTATGAGCAAACGATGCTTGAAACGTTCGAGCCGATCAGTGAAAAAGAGGAAGTGCTGCCTGCAATAAGAGCAGTGAAAGCTGTTTATCGAAATCGGCTGCTGCAGCCTGATTCCGACATTGTCCAAGCGGAGCTTGGTTACTATACAGTCGTAAACATGGAGGCAACCCAGGTTTTGACACCTACCTGGCATATTGTTGCAGAGCATAACGGGGAGCAGGAATCCATGCTTGTAAATGCATTTGAAGGACAAGTCATAGAGGGAAATTCGGAAGAGGACAAAACGGTGATGATGGAGTGAAAAGAATGTCAATGCACTTTAGTGTACTTGCAAGCGGGAGCTCAGGAAATGCTTTTTATATAGAGACAGAAGAACATTCTTTTTTGGTGGATGCAGGTTTGAGCTGCAAAAAAATTGGGCAGCTGATGGAACTGATCGACCGTGATCCTGCCAAGCTGGACGGGATCTTCGTCACCCATGAACATAGCGATCATATTAAAGGTCTTGGGGTCATGGCGAGAAAGTATAAGCTTCCCGTCTATGCGAATGAGCGGACATGGAAAGCAATGGACGGCATGCTGGGGGAGATTTCTACCGATCAAAAATTTACGTTTGGGATGGAAACCGTAAAATCCTTTGGGAGTTTGGATGTTGAATCATTCGGTGTGTCCCATGATGCAGCTGAACCGATGTTTTATATTTTTAGAATGGGTGATAAGAAGCTTGTTCTGATAACAGATACCGGATATGTGAGCGATCGGATGAAAGGAATCATTGAGGACGCTGATGTATATATATTTGAAAGCAACCATGATACGGAATTGCTTAGAATGGGCAGGTATCCGTGGAATGTTAAGAGAAGGATCTTAAGCGATGTCGGGCATGTCTCGAATGAGGATGCTGCTCTGGCGATGAGTGAGGTTGTAGGCGACAGGACCAAGCGGATCTATCTGGCCCATTTAAGCAAAGATAATAACATGAAAGACCTGGCAAGGATGAGTGTTGCCCAGACATTGGCTTCCAGGGGAATTGAAATCGGCACTCAATTTGAACTTTTTGATACTGATCCGGCCATCCCCACAGAGCTTTCTGCTGTGTAAAAAGGTTTAACCCTCACCAATGAAGGAAAAGAAATGAAAGATAGACGGGATTCACCGCTTATTTTCCATTTCTTTTTTACATTTATTTGAAAACAACAGCTTTTTTATGTGCTTTCAGTGTCTAGAGATTATAATTATGTTATAGAAGGGAAACTTATTGGCATGGAGCTGATGAAAGGAATGGTGAGCAGTGGCATTTAATGAGGAAAATCCTAGAAAAGGCGGCGGAAAGGGATTCTTAACCGGATTGGTTGGCGGGATCATCGGTGCATTAATTGTTGCCATGCTGTATCCGCCTTTATTGGGTGGAGGCGGCGATTCCGAAATTGAACGGGAACAGGCGGCCACAGTAGAACAAGGAAAGGGTCCGAGCGAGAAAGTGTCTCTTGATGTAACGACGGACGTAACAGAGGCTGTAGATAAAGCAGCTCAGACGGTCGTAGGAATTACAAATATCCAAACCGCCGGATTCTGGTCAGCGGGTGAAGAAGATCAACAGGCGGCAGGGGTTGGATCCGGTGTCTTTTATAAGAAAGAAGGAGACAAGGCGTACATAGTAACAAACCATCATGTGGTGGAAGGTGCACAGCAGCTGGAAGTCACCTTGTCTGATGGAAGGAAAGTTCCCGGTGAACTGGAGGGAACGGACGTATGGACGGACTTGGCGGTTGTCTCCACTGATGCTAAGGAAATAGAAGATTCGTTTATTGCCGAATTTGGAGATTCTGAAACGCTGCGGATTGGTGAACCTGTCCTTGCTATTGGAAACCCGCTGGGTCTTGAATTTGCCGGGTCCGTTACGCAGGGAATCGTTTCAGGCGTTAACCGTACCGTGCCGGTAGATATTAATAGGGACGGCGTACCGGACTGGAATGCCGAAGTTATCCAAACGGATGCGGCAATTAACCCGGGGAACAGCGGCGGGGCCCTTGTCAATATTGCCGGCCAGCTTGTAGGGATCAATTCCATGAAGATAGCCCAGTCGGCAGTGGAAGGAATCGGCTTCTCCATTCCTGTCAATTATGTAGAACCGATCATTAGTGACCTGGAGAAATACGGTGAAGTCAGACGTCCGGCTATGGGTATCACCCTTCGGGATGTCGCAGAAATTTCTGCCTATCACCAAGAACAGACCTTAAAGCTTCCTGAAGATGTCACGACAGGTATTATGATTGAGCAAGTGGTTCCTAATTCCCCTGCAGATCAAGGCGGGTTGCAGGAACTGGATGTCATTGTCGCACTTGACGATCAAGAGGTCGAAAACGTCATTGAACTCCGCAAATATCTTTACAATAACAAAAATGTCGGCGATCAGATGACCGTCACGTATTACAGAGGCGGAGAGAAACAGGAAACAACCCTCGAATTAACAGATGATACAAGATTATAAAGAAAAGCGGGAAGGCCGGAGTGCTTTCCCGTTTTTTTGGTTGAAGACTTGTTTAAATGAAACCTTGTTAAAGTAAACTTTTTAGTGGTAAAGTGGGTTGTGGATAAAGGACAAGGGGCTTAATGAAAAATGAGATAGAAAAATGATGGAAAAGAGGGAAAGTATATGATTTACTGCTGTCAAGAGCATGTAGAACTGGCATTGGATAGGGCTGTAGATGAATATGAAACAGCCCCCATTTTAAAGAAGATCGATACAAAAAAAGACAAAGATAAGTTACCCACACCCTGTGAATTTTGCAAAAATGCAGCAGAATATATTGTGGGGAACTAACATTCCTATACAAGATGTGGATGACTTATGGGGATATGTGGATAAGTGTTGTGGACAAGCTGTTTGTTATATGTTTGTAACCCGTGTGTAATCTAGGAGAAAGGATCTTTACATGAAATGAACATCACGATAATAGCTGTCGGAAAAATAAAAGAAAAGCATATGAAACAGGGAATTGCTGAGTATCTCAAACGTCTATTGGCTTACACAAAAATCAACATCGTAGAACTCCCTGACGAAAAAGCCCCGGAAAACCTCAACGATACGCAGATGCAGCAAATCAAGAAAAAAGAAGGCGGCCGGATCCTTGATAAGATCCATCCTGATGCTTATGTGATCGCCTTGGCTATTGAAGGCAAACAAAAGAGCAGCGAGCAATTCGCGGAGCATATCGGCCGTTTGTCAGCGTCCGGAAAAAACAGCGTCATTTTTGTTATCGGCGGATCACTCGGCCTGAGCGAAGAGGTAATGAAGCGTGCAGATGAATCTCTGTCATTTTCAAAAATGACGTTTCCGCATCAATTGATGAGGCTCATTTTGACGGAGCAGGTGTATCGGGCGTTTAGGATTTTAAGGGGTGAACCGTACCATAAGTAAATGGGGTTTTTAATTAGTTGACGGCCAAACAATGGATATGAAATATGCCTTTTTTTATTTGGCTAAATCCCTCGGTTTATCTCTAATTATATTAAGTGATAGATTACTAAGGGCGAGATAACCAAAGTTAAGTTATTATTTTTCATAATCAGGTGTATTTTTTGTAAGTTACAGAAAAAGAAACTTTTCCATTTCTCTACTTCCCACCCATACAGTTATGTAAATTGGCGTAAAGTTTCTAATTATAATTAACAATTACTAATCATTGTGCCAAGACCTGTATCATCAAACTCTTTTTATACTTCTTTTATTTTCAGTAATATTTTATTAATTTAACTGCTCATAGGATTGAAAAGTATTATTCGGCCTTTAAATAATAGGAGTCTATTTTTGTTATGATGAAGTAATTAAGAATAAGAGATTGGAGTTGGAATAATGGAAAAGGTGAGAATTTTTATTGTGGCATTCCTATTAGTTCTTTTTATAGTCTGGATGTCTGCATGCAGCAATTCATCTGCAGATACCAATGCAATCAGTAATGAGTCAGAGTCTAATGAAGAAGTTGAGATTGCAGATACTACTTCTGATTCTAAGGGTTCAACTACTGAAAGTATAAACAAATCAGACAATAGTGCTGATACCCCTTCGGATTCAATATCAATTGAACAACCAAATGATACAGACAAAGAAGTTTCGACGAATACTATCAATAAAAATATTCAAGGAGACAACACAACAAATACATTAACAAAAGTGGATGGAAGGACAGAGTTCCTTGAAAAATTGCAAAACATCCAAAAAGAACTTGATGCCTTACCGGAAAAGAAGGATTCCGATAAAGGTATTACTAACGCTATGAAAAACTACTATGGAATCTCTTACGAAAAGTATGACCAAGCATTAAATGATATTTATGATTTCCTGCAAAAAGAGTTATCTCCGGAGAAAATGAATGAATTAAAATACAAGCAAATAAATTGGATAGAAGAGAAAGAAAATAAAGCAAATGAGGAAAGAAAAAATTATGAAGGCGGAACTTTTGAAAATGTCGCATATTATATATCTCTATACGAATCAACAAAGGAGAGATGCTATGAATTAGTAAATGAATATATGACAGATTGAAAATAAGGTTCGATATTAAATGTTGGCGGGAGTGAAAACTAAACCGTGTAAGTGAGGGAGCGTACGGCTCGGTGGTTACCCCCAAAGCTAGAGTTTTTATTATGCAGCTGATTGGCTGGATTGAGTTCGGTATTGGACCGGACTTAGTCCAGTCAATTTTTCTTTGGATCGTTCATTGTTATACCAGTAGATATATTCTTCTATTCTTCTTTTTAATTCCTCATAGCTTACTAGTTTTTCCCCATAATACATTTCTTGCTTTAAAATGCCAAAGAAATTCTCCATCGAGGCGTTGTCTGCGCAGTGCTTTACGTGACATACTTTGGAATATTTTATTTTTCTTTAATGTTTTTACCCATTGTTTGTGTTGGTAATGCCACCCTTGATCCGAGTGGACGTCAGTACGGTAGGTTGCGTGATTCTTTATGATCTCAATTGTTTCGTCTAAAGGTTCCATGACAAGATCCAATGTTGTACGCTTCTTAATTCCAAACGAAATAATTTCTCCATTATAAAGGTCAAGAATAGGGTTTAAATACAACTTCTCTTCGCCTAGACATTTGAATTCTGTAATGTCAGTTACTAATTTTTGAAGAGGAATAGGTGTGTTAAAACGGCGGGATATAAGGTTTTTCGCTACCTTTCCAACCTTGCCCTTATAGGAGTTGTATTTCCGAGATTTCTGCATAAATTTTACACATTTCAACTTAATTCCCGCATAAGCCAGCCGATACACTTTTTTATGATTAACGCAATGTCCTAATTTCTTTAATTCCTTTGTAATTCGTTTATAACGATAGCGTTCATGAAATTGCTTAAATTGGTGTCTAATCAGTTCTTTTATTTCTGCATCTGAATCTTCTTTTCCAAAATTTTTTACATGATAGTGATAGGTTGCTTCAGGAATACCCACAACAAGGAGAATATCTTTTAATCGGAATCCTTCTTCTTTGAGTTCGAATGCCAACTTTGTTTGTGCTTTTCGTGGAAGGCATTCAGATTCTCCCGAAAAGCTCTCAACTTTTTTAGGTACGCATTTTCTAGCATAGTAGTTCATTCTCACGTTCCAGATCTTCTTCACGTGTTAACTTTATTTCTTCCTTTTTCTTTGGTTTATTGGATTTCTTGGACATAGAAGGTCGCCCCTTTAATTTCGGTTCCAGGCCCTCTACACCTTGTTCCTTAAATTCTTTCATCCAGCGCCTAATTTAGTAAGGCTTGTTCAAATTAAATTGAACAGCAGTTTCTAAAAAAGAAGCACCTGTCTTTAACACAAATTGTATTGTATCTAATTTAAATTGGACAGGATACATCTCCCTAGTTTGCCTTCTTTTTAACCAAATCCATTCCCTGAGACTTATAGACTTTCACCCATTCAATTATTGATGTTTCACTACCCATATTATATTTTTCTGCCAATGATTTATATCCTAGGTTGCCATATAAATACTCGGTGACAAGCTTTATTTTAAATTCTTCACTATATTTAGCCATAAAAACACCCCCGAAAATTAGATTTTCTACTCTAACTTTCGGGGGTAGGTACCCTCTTGCTTCGCGGTTTAGTTTTCACTCCCACTTAATTTTGCAGCTGTTTTTCCCGAATATTACGGCTGGTGCCCGACATTTTTTGTTTTAAGACAACCCCCCTTTAAAGGCCGCTGCCGAGAAACGATTTGTAGAATCGTTATTGCTCTTCATTTTCTGCTTTGTAGGCATCCAGGAAGAGTTGTCCAAGATTACCCTTTGCTTTGAAACCTAAATCACGCAGGCCATTATCGATCACGGTTAAAACAGACAGAACCTTTTCATAGAAGGCATTTTCCCCCATATGACCAATACGCAAGAGGACATCCTCATATTGCGCCAAAGATGTGGCGAGGTATAGATTATATGTTTCTTGAATATATTGTTGCAATTGCAATGCACCTATTTCTTCCGGAATGATGATTGCTGTTACCGTATTGGAGTATCCCGATTCTAAGAATAATGTGAGTCCATATTCTTGTACAGATGTTCGCACGGCGTTGGCGATGTTCGCATGCCGCCTATAAACCGCCAATAGACCTTCTTGTAAAATATTGTCCAAGGCCACATCTAAAGCTTCTATCATGCCTGCGGGCATCGTATAAGGTAAGGTCCCTTTTTCCATATACCCATTGAAAGTTTGTAGGTTTGCATAATATGAAGCAATGGGTGTTTTTCGATCATTCATCGCTTTTTTAGCGTCCTCACTAATGGAAACGATAGCTAAGCCAGTAGGTGCTGAAATCGCCTTTTGAGTACCTCCACAGCATATATCGATTTGATTTTGGTCGACATCGATGGGTTCACCAACCATGCCAGCTACTGAATCAACGACTGTTAGTATGCCATATTCTTTTAGTAAGGGAGAAAGTTGGCTGACATCATTTATGATGGATGTCGGTGTATCACAATGGACAAATGTTGCATATTTGAAGTCATGATCTTTTTCTAAATAGTCGCTTACTGCTTCAACAGGTATGTCTTTATGATAGTCAAAACTTAGAACGACAGGTTCTCCTCCATACATTTTGACAAAATCTTGAAAACCTTTGCCATATATACCGTTATCAAGTACAAGGACACGGTCACCGGGTTCTGTCAAACTCGCGCAAGCAGCTTCTAAAGCCAGAATCCCTTCTCCGGCAAGCAGCAGTACTTCATTTGCAGTACCCATAACCTGGCCCATCTTTTGGCATACCTGATGATAATAGTGGATAAATTCTTGATCAAAATCAGGGTTATTTGTTTTTTTAGCTGAAGCTAAGCATACATTCTCACGTACGTCCGTTGGTCCTGGTGCATAGCTCGGTTTAAATCTCATAGTAATCTTTCCTTTTCAATCGGTTTATTTTATGGCATAACATTAACAAATAAGTGGTATGTTTAAAAGTGTCAACTTATCCTAAAATCCAGGGGTCAGTTTAACATACCAAATTTACGGACCCTTATATAATTTGAAATTTTTCGGGCAAAATTATATAAAAATTGAATTCAATGAAGGAGAATCATAAAATCCTAATGGTAAGAATGGCCATATATACTCGTAACATCATCATGAATAATCAGAAGGACACAGACTTTGTTGTGGCATCTAAGTAAAAAAATATTATAGATGTATATATTCTGGATTGAAGTTCTGAATAGCCGGATAACATGAATAGCCAATTTTACAGACAGTCCCCCATTTCATTAAGAAATGATATTTACCAAGCGATTTGTACTAATGTTGTTATAAAAATGAATTTTATTTAGTATAAACTTTGTTAATATGAATATAATGTTTCCATTTATCGACGTTTTAAGAAAAATTTTAAATGTAATGAATGGAAAAAAATGAGGAGAATTTACCAAGGAGGATTTGAAATTGGCTAAGGATCGTTATCAACAAGGTATAGAGAAGATTAAGGAGCTTACATCATCAGGTGATGAAAATCCAACCGGGTTTATGGACATAGGCGAAGGCTTTAAAGATATTGCTCCTGATTTAAGCAAATACGTTGTTGAATTTGCTTTTGGAGACATTTATTCGCGTCCTGGATTGGATAACAAGCAAAAGGTTCTTACAACCATTACAGCTCTTGTTGCTCAAGGAAAACCGCAGATTGAGATGCATATCAAAACAGGGCTTAGCGTTGGTTTAACACCAGAAGAGATTGTAGGTTGTATCATGCACCTCATCCCTTATACGGGATTCCCGAGTGTTTTGAACGCTTTAAAAGCAGCTCAAAAAGTGTTTGCAGAACAAGGCATAAAAGTTACTGCATCGAATGAATAGAGATTGAGTACAGCAGGGGAAAGAGGGCTTTCAAGTGTTTTTATTGGTATTAGGAGTCATTTTTTGTCCTGACGTTCTATTCTTCCTTAATTATCCCGTGTTCATAGAGCTGCATGGGACAGGATTCTACTCGATAGCTCCAAGCAATCTTCTTTATCCTCGCAGTACATAGCAAAACCCCCCGTTTTCGGTGCTGGACCCCAAGTTCTTACGATAACTTTGGGGGGCAGCACCTTACAAAAGGGGGTTTTTCAATAATTAGTATGATTCCTCACTCAATACAAAAACAGTTCTACTACAAAAACCGAAAAGCAGGCAAATAGGGCAACACTTACCATGCTGGCTCCCCGGTAGGCGAAAACAACGGCTGCTATAAACCCGGCCAGTGCGGACCATGGCGATGCCGTTGCATCTAAAATCTCCGGAAAAACCATCACGGCCAATGTCACATAGGGGACATAGAATAAGAACGACCGGATATAGATATTTTTGATTTCTTTTCTGACAAGTGTAAGCGGCAGAACCCTAATGAGATACGTCACAAGGGCCATCAAAAGTATATAAAGAATCGTATTATTCATACGTATCCTCCTTTACCGGAAAGACAAAAGCTGCGATCCCTGCAATGAATAACGTTATGATGATAATTTTTACGCCGGATGAGAGGGAGGCAAAGATTTGAACCCGGGTAAATACCAGGCTTAGCACCATAGAAACGAATATCAGTCCGGCAATGACTTTATTTCCTTTTGCCGGAGGAATGATGACTGCGAGCAGCATTCCAAACAGTGCAATACTTAATGCACTCATCAATCTTGGCGGCAGAACATTTCCGGAAATCACTCCAAATAGTGTACCCAGGGCCCATCCCGGGATGGCAGCACTCATCACGCCATACACATAATAAGGGCTTAACTTTCCGGGAACCGCCACGGATACCCCGAATACCTCATCCGTAATCCCATGGGCCATGATCAATCTATGGAAAACAGAAGTGTTTGGATCGATTTTTTGGGACAAGGCAAAAGACATGAGAAAATATCTGGAATTAATAATGAGCTGTGTAATAGCAATTTCAAGGATAGCTGCGGCACTGGCTATAAGTGTAAGCCCGGCAAACTGACCCGCAGATGTTAAATTTGTCACAGACATGAATACCGATTCAAACGGATTAAGACCAGCCTGCTTGGCAAGAATGCCAAAGGTAAACGAAACCGCAAAGTACCCCATTCCAATGGGAATCCCATTTTTTAGCCCGCTTTTCCATTCACCCATGTATGTTTTCATATTCTCTCCTCCAATGATGCGCAATGACAGGGTCATGTATTAGAGACGTTTTTTAATTAAGGTATTACAGTACATTTCAATATTAAATGATTCTAGCATGCTTATTTACATTAGTAAAATTAATTAATACAATAAATGCATAAGGAATTCTGATGGGAGTAGGAGAACTCAATTGAAACGCTATCATGTCTTTTTAAAGGTGATTGAAAAAGGAAGTTTCACGAAAGCAGCGTCAGAACTGGGGTACACACAATCTGCGGTAAGCCAGATGATTCATGCCTTGGAAGAGGAGTTAGCCACTACGTTGATTTCACGTTCCCGTAAAGGCGTTACGCTGACCCCAGACGGGGAAGAATTTCTGCCATTTATCAAGAAGGTGAATAATTCTTACCGGGAACTCCTGGAAAAAAGCAGGGAAATGCAAGGATTGGAGAACGGAAATATTCGAATGGGTACGTTCACCAGTGTTTCATGTCATTGGCTGCCCAGTGTAATGAGGGATTTTAAACAACTGTATCCCTCTGTTCACTTCCATCTGCAACAGGGCGAGTATACAAGTATCGTACAATATATTAACGAAGGCAGTGTGGACTTTGGGTTTGTCAATCCCGAAGCGGCCGATGGCCTGGAAACAGTTGAGCTTAAGCAAGATCACATGCTGGCAGTACTTCCACAAGAACATCCGCTTGCATCACAGCCAACAGTATCGCTGAAGGAACTGTCCAACGAACCTTTTATTCTGCTGGAGGAAGGTAAATTAAGCGAGCCGCTGGAAGCTTTTAAAGCAAATGGCCTGCAGCCTAAGATTGAATATCGGGTGATTGATGACTACACGATCATGTCTATGGTAGAAAATGGACTGGGCATATCCATTCTATCAGAGCTGGTTATGAATAAAGTCAGCTACCGGTTTGTGGCAAAAGAAGTTACTCCGCCTATTATCCGGACGATTGGCATTGCGTATAAAAATAAGAAAACATTGCCCATCGCAAGCCGGTATTTTATCGATTTTATCATCCATAGGTTTAAGAATGATCGCCATCTTTTTGAATAAAGGAATTAGTACTATATTCTTGCCAAAACGCTGAAACGGATGACCTATTTAAATCAAAAATGAAGAGGTAATGCATGCCTGCGGACATGATGGACATACAGCCTACTTAATGGTCTTGGCGGATTGTCTTATTCAGTTAAAAGCAGATCTTCCAGGGACAATCAAAATTATTCATCAGCATGCGGAGGAGGAACCGACTGGCGGTGCCAAAAACATTGTCGATTCAAGATCACTTGATGATGTGGAACATATTTTTGGTATTCACTACTTCCTATGGGTCCGGCCGGCAATGTCGGCTATCGAAGTGGATTCTCCATGTTGGCAGATCTTATCTTAAACTGGGGATACAGGTGTTGGGGTCACGGCTCGTCCCCGCATCTGGCAAATGATACGATTGTGGCCGGGTCCCATATTGATACTGCTGTACAAAGCATTGTCAGCCGCTGGCTCAATCCTCCGAAGGAGAGATCATCGGATATTTAACCACTTCTTTAATATTGTTACTTTTACATTGGCTGTACGCCAAAAGGGGTAAAAAAGCCTTATTTTAACCATAATCCGAAATTTGATATTGACGAAGATGCCTCAATGGTTGCTGCGAAAGCAGTCGGATATGTAATTAGTGATTATTACGGGTTCGGGTAACTGACCGGGATTACCAGTTATGTAAAACACATCCTGGTTTGCATAAGCATATGAAAAAAGTGGGAAGCAATGATCCATACTGAATTAAGCTAAAAAAGGGCATTCGGAAAAAGGTTTTCATATTCTTTTCCGGATTGCCCTTTTATTTACGGTGTTTAAGACAATGATAAAAAGGTATTGTATTAATATGCATAAATAGTTATAATTATAATAACTCATTTGGAATTGTAGGAGAGAGTACTGATGGAAAGAAAAAATATAATGATTATAGGTGCGGCAGGAAGAGATTTTCATAACTTTAATACGTATTATCGTGATAATAAAGCATATAATGTTGTTGCATTTACAGCAGCACAGATTCCGGATATTGATGGACGCAAATATCCCGGTGAATTAGCGGGTGAACTTTACCCGGAAGGTATACCGATTTATTCACAAGACCAATTACCGGAACTGATTAAGGAACTGCAAGTAGATGAATGTGTTTTTGCATATAGTGATGTGAGTTACGAAGATGTTATGGGCGTAGGTGCAATCGTGAATGCTGCCGGTGCTGACTTTACATTGTTGGGTCCAAAGAAAACGATGTTAAAGAGTAATAAGCCTGTCATTTCTGTCTGTGCTGTGCGAACAGGAACTGGAAAAAGCCAAACATCCCGGAAAATTATTGAAACACTGCTGGAGCATAATTTAAAAGTGATTGCAGTGAGACACCCCATGCCGTACGGCGATTTAAACGCACAACGTGTTCAGCGCTTTGCGACATTGGAGGATTTAAAGAAACATCGTTGTACCATTGAAGAAATGGAAGAATATGAACCGCATGTGGCACGTGGAAATGTTGTGTATGCTGGAGTAGATTATGCAGACATTTTAGAAGCAGCTGAGAATGATCCGGATGGATGTGATGTTATCTTATGGGATGGGGGAAATAATGATTTCTCTTTCTATGAGCCTGATTTGGCTGTCACTGTCCTGGATCCACACCGACCTGGGCATGAGCTGAAATATTATCCTGGGGAAGTGTGTCTAAGAACAACCGATGTAGCCATCATTAATAAAGTGGATAGTGCAGCAGAGGAAGCTATTCAAACCGTAGAAAATAATATAAAGTCAGCAAGCCCGGATAGTACAATTATTAAAGCTGAATCGAAGATTACAGTGGATGATCCGGAGAGTATTACCGGAAAACGTGTATTAATTGTAGAAGATGGCCCGACGTTGACCCATGGAGAGATGAAACTGGGTGCAGGTACAGTCGCAGCTGAACGCCTGGGAGCGAAGGAAATCATTGACCCGCGTCCATTTGCAGTAGGTACATTAACCGAAACGTTTAATAAATATAAACATATTGGAAATGTACTCCCGGCAATGGGATATGGCGAACAACAATTAAAAGACTTGGAAGAAACAATCAATAGAGCCGACTGTGATGCAGTCATCATTGGGACACCGATCGATTTAACTCGCGTCATTTCCATTAATAAACCGAGTACACGTGTACACTATGATTTAGAGGAAATAAGCAGTCCAAATTTAAAAGATATCCTGAAAGATTTCATCCAAGAACATCAGCTTGTGTAGATAAAAAGAAGAGTCCGTGAGATCAGCCCCAAAAGTTGCTTGTACTTTTGGGGTGTTTTTTGTGGTCAAATATCATAATGATTTACGAAGTATATTTTCTCTTTGGTTATTAAGGCCTCTATTGAAGCGAAAAATACTATTGGAAGGATCGTCATTTCCTTTGGTCTCATGGCGCAAACACCAGCTTACGAATAGAAATAGACCCATTTATTAATATGAGTTTCGGAACATCACTTTTTGCTTTACCATATCAGGTATCGAGGTGCCCCAGTCACTCCCCGATTTTCATCAGATGATATATAATACTTATCGATAGGAAACTGACAATCAACGGCTGACATTCTAAATTATGGAGAAACCTTTAGTAAAACACCCCTTCATCACACAGGAGATCCCAATGTTATCGACAAACAAAGTTTTTATTAAAAATATGGATATAATCGCACTCATTCTGACTGCAACTTTAACTGCCATTACCAGTGAGATTAAAGTCATTCCTTTTGGCGGGGAGGCTTTTCGCTTTGGATTGGGCAGTATTACTTTTTTTCTCTTGATCCTAATTTGGCCCCCTGCCTCTCTTATTCGAACCGGACTTATAACAGGGATCCTCGTTGTCTGTTTTAGGATAGTAGAGGATATCCTTTTATACGATGTGTTATTTTCGGCAAGTGTTAGAGATCACTTGCCGACATGTCTGTATTACTTTATATTTGCACTGGGCTTACATATCGTTAAAGTGGAAAGATACAAAACGCTTCCGCTTGTATTAGGGGCTTGGGCCGTATTATTTGAATTTATGGGGAATAGTGTTGAGCATCTAGTTCGGGAATGGATGCTTGGCCAATTTACATTTGACTTGATGACTTGGGCCTTACTTGGAGGAGTTGCGGTCATTCGCAGTTACTTTGTAGTGGGGTTATACAGCTCTATTACTGTTTCGGAACAAGTAAAACGAGTGCAGGAAATGGTGAAAGTTGGCTCGGAATTATATTCGGAGACTCTCTATTTGCAAAAATCGATGAACCACATCGAACAAATTACTGTTGCCAGCCATGAGTTATACCGGAATCTGAAAATGCAGGGGCTGTATCATTTAGGCGTTCAAGCTCTTAGCATTGCCCAAGAAATTCATGAAGTTAAAAAAGACTCGCAGCGAATTTTATCAGGGCTTACAAAAATAAGTGAGCGGAATATCAAACAAACTTTTCATCTTTCAGATGTGGTAAAACTTGTGGTTTCTGCTAATCAAAAATACAGTGAGCTATTGAAGAAGGACATCACTTTTCATGTGGACTGCTCCGTTGATTTTGAAACGAATCACCACATTCCGTTGTTGGCATTGCTGAACAATTTGACCGCTAATTCTGTTGAAGCCATCGATGATAAAGGGGATGTATTTTTCTGCATATTCGAAGATCATACGAAGACGATTTTCGTTATAAAAGATTCCGGAAAGGGGATTCCACAAGAGGATGTATCCACGATTTTTGAACCGGGATATACGACAAAGTTTAACGATAAAGGTGCAGCTGCCACGGGAATTGGATTATCGCATGTAAAAGAGATCGTTTACAGGCTTGAGGGGCAGATTCAACTGGAACGTCCAGATAAGGGTGCTGTTTTTCGAATCCTCATTCCGACTAAAAATATTCGAAAGCGAGCTGAGTAAAACTGCGCTATTTTATTGTAGATGATGATAAAGCCAGCCGAACCATGTTAAAAAACATTATAGCAGATGGTGATCTTGGTGTTGTCATAGGTGAGGCGGAAAGCGGAGCTCATTGTCTTTCGTCTGTATTGACAATACAACCTGATGTTGTCTTGATTGACTTGTTAATGCCTGGCTTGGACGGGATCGAAACCATGGAGCAGTTAAAAATGAAGGGGTTCCAAGGTCAATTTATTATGATCTCTCAAATTGAAAACAAAGAAATGGTTGGGGAAGCATATGAAAAAGGGGTAGAATTTTTTATCCATAAGCCGATTAACCGCATAGAAGTCCAAAGTATATTAAAAAAAATCGCAGAGCAAATTCGGCTGAGAAATTCTTTACTTGTCATTAAGGAATCATTGGCACATAGTGAATCAGCCAAAACCAGCCAGCGAAGAAGTGTTAAGGAGATTGTTTTATCAATATTAAACGATTTGGGCATCGCAGGAGAGGCGGGGAGCGACGATATCATTACGATGATGGAATACTTAATTGATACATATGGAAAAATGATTCAATTACCGCCATTAAAGGACTTATATAAAGCGATCGCCTCGAAGTCAGGAATCCATCATATGAACAGCAAAGCGATTGAGCAGCGGATTCGAAGAACAATATTGACAGCCGTCAATAATGTTGCTTCTTTGGGATCCATTGATTACATGAACCCAGTTTTTGAATACTATGCACCTCGCTACTTTGACTTTCAGATGATTAGAAAGCAAATGAAATATATGGAGGAAGAGAAAAGTGAACAGGCAAAAGTAAAAGTAAACATAAAAAAATTTCTCCTAGCGCTGTATCATGATACGTTAGAACAGTATAACGAAAAAAGCAAAAATAATATGTAGGATTTTGTAGGATCCGGTAGGTCACCCGTAAACTAGATAAAGAGCTGTTTCGTTTGGAAGCGATTACTTTAGAAAGGGTGACCTTAGATAAATGAAGAAAAAATTGAAATTTACTTTAGCCACTCAAATCCTGGTCGGATTAGTCCTCGGTATTATCGTTGGAGCCATTTTCTATGGTAACCCTGCGGTAGAAACGTATTTGCAGCCCATTGGTACGATGTTCATCAACATGATTAAAATGATTGTGGTGCCTATCATTATTTCTACTTTAATTGTGGGTGTTGCAGGAACTGGGGACTTAAAACAACTAGGAAAGTTAGGGGGTAAAACGCTTCTTTATTTTGAAATCGTAACAACGATTGCCATTATCGTTGGGTTAATGGCTGCAAATATATTCAAACCCGGTGCAGGTTTGGACATGTCCTCTCTTTCCAAAGGCAATATTGATCAATACGTCCAAACAACGGAACAAGTACAAAATGAAAGCCATGGAATATTGGATATTATAGTCAACATTGTTCCAAGTAATATTATCCAATCAATGGCTGAAGGAGATATGCTTCCGATTATCTTCTTTTCCGTATTGTTTGGTTTGGGGATTGCAGCGATTGGTGAAAAAGGAAAACCTGTACTATCCTTCTTTGAAGGTGTGGCAGACGCTATGTTCTGGGTGACAAACTTAATTATGAAGTTTGCCCCATTTGGCGTATTTGCTTTAATTGGTGTAACGGTGTCTAAATTTGGTTTAGAATCATTAATTCCGCTTGGAAAATTAATGGTCCTTGTCTACGCAACGATGTTATTCTTTATTGTAGTGGTGCTTGGAGGCATCGCAAAGATTGTAGGAACAAACGTATTTCACATTATTAAAGTATTGAAAAATGAATTGCTTTTAGCTTATTCCACTTCCAGTTCGGAAACGGTGTTGCCAAAAGTGATGGAGAAAATGCAAAGGTTTGGATGTCCAAAAGACATTGTTTCTTTTGTTGTTCCAACCGGTTATTCCTTTAACCTGGACGGCTCTACATTATACCAAGCCCTTGCAGCACTTTTCATTGCTCAAATTTACGGGATTGATTTAAGTATTGCCGATCAAATAACCCTCGTGTTGGTTCTGATGGTAACCTCTAAAGGTATCGCGGGTGTGCCGGGCGTTTCCTTTGTAGTGCTGCTTGCTACTCTGGGAACAGTGGGAATTCCGCTTGAAGGACTTGCGTTTATAGCAGGAATTGACAGACTTCTCGACATGGCACGTACAGTTGTCAACGTAGTTGGGAATGCATTGGCAACAGTCGTTATGTCTAAGTGGGAGGGCCGCTTCAACCCGAACAAAGGAGAGACCGATTACGCATCCGTTAAGAGTCCATCAGTTCAGGAACTTGCGGAGAACCAAATGCAATAACAAAATAAAGATAAAAACCAACGCCACCACTGTGGGGCGTTGGTTTTTGTTTCGGTAAGTTTCAGGATGTGACCACAGTCACGCCCCGAATTTGCGGTAGTCCCTTTTGATTCCCCTCATAAAGGATATCCCCATGAGTATGATGACGATGGCGAAAGGCAGGGCAGCAATGATCAGCATGTTTTGGATGCCTTGCGTCCCGCCGGAGTAAACCACGACTGCTGCAATTGTTGATTGAATGAGTCCCCACACGATTTTGATGGAATTTGCAGGATTTAGAAGTCCGTTTGTTGTCAGCATGCCCAGGACAAACGTAGCGGAGTCCGCAGAGGTAACAAAGAAAATCACAATGACAAAAATGGTCATGATGGACAGGAAGGTTCCCAGCGGGTATTCAGCGAGTACACCAAACGTCGATGTCTCCAATGAGAACTCGGAAATGGCTGAAATCCCAAGCTGCTCCAGCCTTAGTGCGGAAACCCCGAATACCGCAAAGAAGATGAAACATACGAGTGCAGGCAGAAACAAAACGCCGAACAGGAACTCTCTTATAGTCCGTCCTTTTGAAATTCTTGCAATGAAAATGCCAACGAACGGTGCCCAAGAGATCCACCATGCCCAATAGAAAATGGTCCAGCTGTTGATCCAATTTCGGTTATCTTCATTGAGCGGGGCCATTCTTAGGCTCATTTGGAAGAAGTCGGAAATATAGGTGCCAAGCGTATGGGTAAACATGTTCAAGATAGCCATAGTTGGCCCTACAATGAAGAGAAGTACAAGCAGAACTACAGCCAACCCCATATTGATATTGCTTAAATACTTGATTCCCCGGCCAATCCCGGACCAGGCGGACCAAATGAACAAACCGGTTGAAATAATAAGTACAACCAGCTGGATCCAAAAACTGCCGGGCAGGTCAAACAGAAAGGATAGCCCGCCTGTAATCTGTGCTGATCCAAAGCCTAGTGTGGCGGCTACACCTACAATCGTTGCAAACACAGCCAGTACATCGATCCACTTTCCCAGTGCACCATTCATAAGCTTTTCTCCAAATAAAGGAGTCAAAGTGGCGCTGATGAGGCCGGGAGCTCCCCGGTTGAACTTAAAGTAAGCCAGAATCAGACCCACAATTCCGTAGACGGCCCACGCGTGTATCCCCCAATGGAAAAAAGAATATTTCAGTGCGTCTTTAATTGCTTCATCTGTTCCTTCTTCATGTATGGGACTGCTAATGAAGGCGTGTGAAATCGGTTCGGCCGTGGTCCAAAAGACCAATCCCATGCCCATTCCAGCGCTAAAAAGCATGGCAAACCATGAGGCGTTGCTGAACTCGGGCTCGTCGTCCTTTTTTCCCAGTTTCATCCTGCCGTAGCGAGAAAACATCAGGAAAACACAGAAAAGAAGAATGGCGATGACAAGAAGGAGATAAAACCAGCCAAAATCCCTGTAAATCAGATTTGTCAAATTGGTTGTAAAGGAATTTAAATTTTCAGGAGCAAAGGCTCCCCAAATTGCCACTATTACAGAAATAGCCAGTGCATACCAAAAAACTTGAGTTGCTTGTCTCATACTTCACCTCTTGAAAATTAATACTGTTCACTTACCTGACAACTTCTACATGGTAACATAATTATGGTTAGTATGTTTTGGCAGAAAGGATCGTTTAAAATGATGACAAAATTTCCCCGGGAGCTTTATGTGAAAAAAGAGTGATAAGATCATGGTGAGGCAAACATTCATAGGATGTGTTATTTTCCTATGTTTTACCCAAAGGGAATACGGTTTAAGCTTTTTAAACAACGAAACTAACGTACTTGAATTTGCATTTTTTTCAGCAGCTTTTTATTAGCAGGATACCTGCAAAGGATCATCCATTCTGGAATTCAATAGGAGGCGCTCCTATATATTGAGCAGCAAAATAAGTAAAGGCCGGAAAAATCAGATTTATGAATATGAAAGACTGGATATTGAAGATTTGATCTGAAATGATAGAGCTTCTTATTCAATAAAAGACATGCTGAGCCAGTAAAATATGAAAACATAGCTTTGCACTTTTTTCATTGTACCGCCTTAAGCCACTCTCCATGAGGGAGATATGATTTTTTCCTTTAACAAGTGTTTAAGCTGCAATCTCGACTGCAGGAATTATACTTTTAAAATATAATATTTGCAGCAGCTCTATGTTTCACGTGGAACTAAATGGTAGCATATGATAAAACTGCCGGCATGGGCGCCCGCCGGGAGGATAAGGTAAAAGTGCTTAGTATGTCCGTAATAAAGCCGAAAAGACTTTTTTTCCATCCAACTATTGGACAGGATCTAAAAAATCTACTTTTTGGAAACATTGTTAAAAGCTTATATGATCATAAGATTATAGGTATGTTAAACTACGAATACACTATGCTAAAATATTTAAGAAATGTGTCATAACAATTTAAGAAATGTGCTATAATATATAAGGTTTAATTATAAAAAAGCATGTTCCTAGGTTCCATATTTTAAGGTATAAGGAAGGGTATTATGAGCGATAAACAAACGAAAACAGACGTTATCTTAATAGGTGCCGGAATCATGAGCGCGACTTTAGGATCATTGCTGAAAGAGTTAGCGCCAGACTGGGAAATTAAAGTTTTTGAGAAGCTCGAAGAAGCAGGAGAAGAAAGCTCCAATGAATGGAATAATGCAGGTACAGGGCATTCTGCGCTTTGCGAGCTCAACTATACACCCCAAAAACCTGATGGATCTATAGATATTAAAAAAGCTGTAAAAATTAATGAACAATTTCAGCTTTCAAGACAATTTTGGTCTTATCTTGTGGAAAGTGATCTTATTAAAGATCCGCAAGATTTTATTATGCCTTTACCACATATGAGTTTAGTAGAAGGGGAAGATAATGTAGCGTTTTTGAAAAAACGTTTCGAGGCGCTTTCCCAAAATCCTCTTTTTAAGGGAATGGAGTTTTCCGATGACCCTGAAAAACTGAAAGAATGGGTACCGTTAATCATGGAGGGGCGTCAAGTAGATGAGCCGATTGCGGCTACAAAGATTGACTCAGGCACGGATGTAAACTTTGGTGCACTCACCCGCATGTTGTTTGACCATCTGAAAAGACAAAACGTTGAAGTCAACTATAAACATAGCGTTGAAGATATCAAGCGTACCAGCAATGGCTTATGGGAATTGAAAGTTCATAATATGGATGAGAATAAAGTCGAATATCACACGGCTAAATTTGTATTTATCGGTGCAGGAGGCGGGAGTCTTCTATTGCTGCAGAAAACCGGTATTCCTGAATCCAAGCATATTGGCGGCTTCCCGGTCAGCGGTCTGTTTTTAGTATGCAACAATCCTGAGGTTGTAGACCAGCACCATGCAAAAGTGTATGGTAAAGCGAAAGTCGGTGCACCGCCGATGTCTGTGCCTCATCTGGATACGAGATATATAGACAACAAGAAAACCCTGTTGTTCGGACCTTTTGCCGGTTTCTCTCCCAAGTTTCTAAAAACAGGATCTCATTTTGACTTAATCGGTTCCGTAAAACCAAACAACGTTATCACTATGCTGGCTGCCGGCGTTAAGGAAATGAAATTGACCAAATATCTGATCCAGCAAGTGATGTTATCCAACGACCAGCGCATGGAAGAGCTGCGTGAGTTTATTCCAAGTGCGAAGGACGAAGATTGGGAAGTTGTCGTGGCAGGCCAGCGTGTTCAAGTCATTAAAGATACTGAAGCTGGCAAGGGAACCCTTCAATTCGGCACAGAAGTCGTCAGCGCATCCGATGGATCGATCGCTGCTTTACTCGGAGCATCCCCAGGAGCTTCCACTGCTGTTCATGTCATGCTTGAAGTATTACACAAGTGCTTCCCTGAACAAATGCTGGAATGGGAACCGAAAATTAGGGACATGATTCCATCTTATGGTCTGTCGTTAGCGGAAAACCCCGAGCTTTTTGAAAAGATCTATGATTCCACATCCCGCATCCTTGGCTTATTGGAAGTCGAAAAACTAAAAAGCACGGAAGAAACAGCAGACAGTACTCAACAAGCATGATTGCCTTTGGCAATTGTGCTTTTTTTTGGGGCCAAACTTTCATTGTCTTAAATAGAGCAGGGAGAGCTATTCAATTCTACGTTTGAGCGTGTTGGCTTTTTGCAACAGGGGAATGTCCTTAATTTAATATGGGAATATAGGATTCTTTCGTGGGGCTGGTTATATATGGAAAATGGGGGCAGGGCATGGAAGAAAGTTGACGGAAAGTCTATCCAGGGAGTTGGCTAATACTAATAGTAAAAATCACTATTCAGCAGTTGAGCCGAATAGTGATTTCTATCATTCATATCTATATTAAATAAGTTGAGGAGATGTGGCCAGTCTGTTGATTAGATAGTAAAGTGGAGGGATTTTATGCTTTCTAAACGACGGATCAGCCACAGGCCTTCAACTTAAATTTTTTTAATTTCGTACGAGGTAATCGAATGCTCCCAAGGCAGCGGTGGCACCCGATCCCATGGAAATAATGATTTGCTTATAAGCGCTGTCCGTGCAGTCGCCGGCAGCGTACACACCAGGCATGCTTGTAGCTCCATGCTTGTCTACAACAATTTCACCCATTTTTGTACGTTCCACACTGTCGCCTAACCAATCTGTATTTGGTACCAGTCCAATCTGTACAAATACACCCTGCAATTCGATATGGTGTTCTTCCCCTGTTTCACGGTCAACGTACGTAATGCCATTCACTTTATCGGTACCGGTAATTTCTTTTGTTTGCGCGTTTTTGATCACTTTTACGTTTGGAAGGCTGTACAGTCTCTCCTGCAATACAGAATCAGCTTTTAATTCCGATGCAAATTCAAGTACTGTTACATGCTTCACAATACCAGCAAGATCAATGGCTGCTTCAATACCGGAGTTTCCTCCGCCAATGACGGCTACATCTTTTCCTTCAAATAATGGCCCATCACAGTGAGGGCAGTAGGCAACGCCTTTATTCTTGAATTCCGCTTCACCGGGGACACCAACATTACGCCAGCGCGCACCTGTGGAGAGGATCACCGTTTTGCTTTTTAAAACAGCACCGTTTTCTAATTCAACCTCAACGAAGCCTTTCTTTTCCAAACCTTTTGCACTCTGTGAACTCATGATATCCACATTATATTGTTTCACGTGTTCTTCAAGGCTTGCTGCCAGTTTAGGACCTTCCGTGTGCTTGACGCTGATAAAGTTTTCAATGGCGAGCGTGTCCATAATTTGGCCGCCAAAGCGTTCAGCTACAACACCCGTACGGATGCCTTTTCTTGCTGCATAGACTGCTGCACTGGCTCCGGCTGGACCGCCGCCAACAACTAGTACATCAAATGGTTCCTTGGCAGAAAGCTCAGATGGATCCACAGAGCTTCCCAGCTTGGCAAGAATGTCTTCGATTGACATACGGCCGCCGCCAAACTCTTCTCCATTTAGATAAACTGTAGGGACTGCCATGATGCTTTTGCTTTCCACTTCTTCTTTAAAAGCTGCCCCGTCAATCATTGTATGTGTGATTCCGGGGTTAAGAACGCTCATCAGATTCAGTGCCTGGACAACATCAGGACAGTTGTTGCAGCTTAAGCTTACGTAAGTCTCAAAGTGATACTCGCCTTCTAGGTCCTTCACTTGGTCGATCACGCTTTGCTCTACTTTTGGTGCACGTCCGCTGACTTGCAGCAAAGCAAGAACGAGTGATGTAAATTCGTGTCCGAGAGGGATACCGGCAAAGGTAACGCCGGTATCTTCTCCAACACGGTTGACACTAAAGCTTGGTGTTCTTTCTAAAGTAACGTTTTCTGCTTTAATTTTAGATGACATGGATGTCAGCTCATCAATCAAAGAAAGCATGTCCTTTGATACGTCATCTGTACCCGCACTGACTTTTAGTACGATATCATTTTCCAATAGTTTAAGATATTGTTCCAGTTGTGATTTGATCTCTGCATCCAACATCGTTGATCGCACTCCTTAAATTTTACCAACAAGGTCAAGGCTTGGCTTAAGTGTTTCAGAGCCTTCTTTCCATTTAGCCGGGCAAACTTCACCTGGATTATTACGCACATATTGTGCTGCTTTAATTTTGTCAATCAGTGTACTTGCATCACGGCCAATGCCTTCTGCATTAATTTCTACTGCTTGAATAACACCTTCTGGGTCGAGAATAAACGTACCGCGGTCTGCACGGCCTTCTTCTGGAACAAACACTTCAAACATTTGAGAAAGCTGGTGTGAAGGGTCACCAATCATTGTATAAGTAATTTTTCCAATGGCATCGGATGTATCGTGCCATGCTTTATGCGTGAAATGAGAATCTCTTGAAACCGAGAAAACTTCTACTCCAAGTTCTTGAAGAGCCGGGTATTGTTCTTGCAGGTCTTCAAGTTCAGTCGGGCAGACGAAAGTGAAGTCAGCTGGATAGAAACAAACAACACTCCATTGACCTTTCAGGTTTTCATCTGTTACCTCAACAAACTCACCGTTTCTGTAAGCTTGTGCTGTAAATGGTTCTACTTTTTTACCAATAAGAGACATGGTATACATTCCTCCTAAATTTTTTGATAGATAGTCTTAAATCAACTATCTATAACTATTTCTTATTTACAATTATTATTATATAGGACAAACTATTAAAGTCAAGGAATATATTATAATTATTTTTATTAAACAATGACTTTCAAAGAATGTTCACAAAGCTGAAAATGTAAGGGTTTTAATGAGTGGTTATACATTTAAAAGGATTGAATAAATGAGGGTAATTGAGATTTTATTCAGTTAATTGAAAATAAGGATGGTAACGGAGAAATAAGTTGGAGGTTTGGGTGATTACTTCAACGCCGTGATGAGGAATTTCTTATAAACATGGCTGGTAAGGGATATTAGCTTTTCTCACGAAAGTCCGTTTACTGGTAGATATTAAAAAAATAATATAAGTAGATTAGCCGATGATGCTGATATAATAAGGGGGGTCCATGAGCCAGATGGACTCCTTTTTTAAATGATTTGACAAAATTCGGGGAGTGACAGGCACTCATGAATAAAAAAGACGTAGCCAATATTCGTAAACAGTTTAAGCTGGACAATGATTTATTAAAGATTGGCGATATTTTTAATGTGTATATCCGGAAGGACAGCAGCGAGATTTACCACCAGGAGAGCCAGCCTTTTTCGATGCTGGACCGGGAGCAGCAGGAGTTGTTTATGAGCAATTTTAAAAAAGTGCTGACCGGTCAGTTGGATGTAAAATTATTTGAAGTGAAGTTTAGGGAACAAGTTGAAAATCACACACGGTTTATACTGTATGACGGCCTTCAGACAGATGATGTTGAAGATTGGAAGGAACAAATGCTGCTGATCGTTGAGAAAATGTTCCGGGATGTACAATATGAAAAAGATATGGTGGTCACCTTTATTCGTGGTGAATACGAGAAGCCTACGAAAAGGAAAAGTGAAGTAACGGAAGAAAGCGAAAGGGACGAAATGTACTCCTATTCCTTCATCTTGTGCAGCATGAACCAGACGGAGCAGCCTAAAAAGTCATTGGTATTTGATTATATTGAGAAAGAATTTAAATCAAGCGTTGTGGTGGACTCTATAATTAATCTCACTTCTCCGGCAGCAGGATTTTTGTATCCTGCGTATACCGAAAACGCAGTAGATGTCAACCATATTTTATACTCAGCAGGCAAAGCGAATCAGCCGGATTATCACTTTATCGAGGATGTGTTAAATGGAGAGGAGATCGCAACTGCCCAGGAAGATAAAGCTGTTTTTGAAGAAATCGTGAAAGATGTGGCGGGGGAAGAAGTCGACGCGTACACACTTTCCAATGTATATGAAGAGATTAACCGTATGATTCAAGATGAGGAGGATGAGGAGGAAGAGACTCCGACCTTGGATTATAAGGACGTGGAACGCGTGTTAAAGGTCAGTGGGGTAGAAGATGTCAATACAGACAAAGTCGAAATGGCATTTAAAAAAGTCATTGATGATGAGAAATATGAGCTCAAAGCGAGCAGCATTTTACCTAAGTACAATTCCAAGTCTATTAAAATTGAAACGAAAGTGGCCAATATCTCCATAAGTCCAAAAGATTTAAAGTATGTGAGACAGGTGACCATTGACGGGAAGCGCTGCTTATTAATTGAAGTGGACGAAGATACAATGATCGAGGGCTTTAAACTGATTCCGGAGGCCTCATTGAGCCGTTAGGGGCCTTGACAAAATTCGGGGAGTGCCTGGCACTCCCCAAAAAAATGTTACAGAGATTCCGCCGCTTAATAATATATAGGAATTGCACGATGACAAGTTGAATCACTTTGTTCGATCAGAAAATTAAAAGCGCTTGCAAACATTAAAGTTAAGTTTTCCGCTATTAGAGGCGGCAAAGCGCCTTTGAACTATTTGCTTCACAAAGTAATTCTTCATGCTTTTAGATTAAGTAAGAAACGTCCACACTCAAATTTTACTTATATACGTCCACTTTAGTCCTTATCGTGTTAAAGCAGGTATATTTGCAGTTTAATACATTAAAATTTCTTAGATAAAAGCAAAATGTTGATGGCTAGGAAAAAAGTGCACATTGCAGCAGTAAAATGAAGTTCCAGTAAGACTTACAGAAGATAAATCTGATATCTAAGATAAAATATATTTACCTGCGTCACGCTTTCTTGTTATAATGAAAGCATTCTCAATAAAGAACGGAAGGGTGGGTTGGGTCGGTGAAAATGAAGAAAATGCTGGCTAGTTGTTTATTAGCAGGCGCCTTGGTCACTTCCTTGCCAATGGCCACTTTTGCAAAAAAGGTAGATAAAAAGGTAGTCGATTATGTAGCGTTGGGGGATTCCCTGGCAGCAGGTGTGACCCCCACTGTATGTGGCATTTAAATAATGTATCAATTAAGCGTATGCATTATTTTATGAATAACCACGGCTTTACGTGGAGAGGTGGTCATGATAGGCTCCTATGCCAGGCAAGCTATAAGCTTGCCGTGCTGCCTGATTTCATGACCATAGAGGCTCCATGTCAAGCCTCATGATGTATGCATAAAAATACAGATACTCTAACTTTCTTAATTGCCATTTCATACAAAAGTTGATTGCCAAATACACCCCCACGGGTGGCGTTGGATTAGGGTACCCTGACTATCTGGTCAATCGTATGGAACAATCTCAGTATACTGTCGGTTACACCAATTTCGGAGTATCTGGATATACTTCAACAGACCTAAAGCAAGACATTCTAATAAGGCAGGATGTTCAGGAAAAAATTTCAGAGGCTGAGTTCATAACCATTGATATTGGCGCAAATGATTTACTGCAAGCCCTGAATACACCTGATCAAATACCTGCGGTAATCGGAGCGGTGACTGTTAATTTACAAATTATTTTAAGTACGATCGATCAGCTGAACCCGAATGCCAAAGTATATGTAATGGGGTATTATAACCCGTTCCCATACTTGCCGTCGGAGCAGCAGGATGCGCTATTGCTGTTATTGGATGCATTGAATCAGGTTATTGAGTCAAGAGCGGCGGCGAATGGCGATACCTTTGTGCCAACTGAAAGGATTATAGCCAAACACTATGAAATGTATCTTCCTAATCCGTCCAACATCCATTTAAGTAAAGAAGGCTACCGGCTCGTAGCCAAAGAATTTTGGAAAAACCTTGATAAAAGCAAAAATGAATGAAGAAAACAACAAACCCGTATGCGCATGCATACGGGTTTTTCGACATATGACCTACTTAAACATAGGCGTCTTCTTCAACACGATACAAACCGGAATGGCCACAGCCATACCAATGACGCTTTGGACGATGTCTCCAGGGATGGATGCCAACGGGACGATCCAGCTTCCATAGAGGATGCGCTCCCACAAGTAATAGCAGGCAATCATTGGAGGAGTGGATACGAGCATGGCAAGCACGTTGAATCCAAGGCTACCTCCCCGACGGTCTCCTGACCACGCAATTTTTCCAACGATGTATCCCTGTATACCGCGGGACAGGAAGGTGATAGGCGCCCACAAGGTCCAGCCGGATACGAGGTCAAACAGCCCCATGCCCACAGCTCCTGCCATCGCCCCTTTTTTTGGGCCAAATAAAATGGATGCAATGAATAGCATGCCTGTACCAAGATGGACGAGGCCTCCGTTTGCAGAGATAGGCAGTTTAATATTCAGCAGCATGGTAGCCACGAAGACAAGAGCGATTAACAGGGCTGTTAAAATCAGATCAAATGTTTTGGATGTGGTTGTAGAATAGCTCGTTGTTCTTTCCATCATACAAACCTTCTTTCTTCATAAACACTATTGAAGTTATCTGTTACTTCGGATTTATTCATAACTTTAACAGAGGTTTGGTATCTTAGAAAGTGTCACTTTTATAAAAAGTGTAGGGGTCAGTTGCTGGGAAGAGAGGAGCGGGGGAGAGGGTGTAAATAAGAAAAAACCCAGCTGCAGATACACAGTAGTTGGGTTTTAATCAATCATCAGGCAGTCTCTGACAATATATCATTTTGCCTTAATACTGCTTTCGCTTCTTCGTTTGCAGGCTTATAGCCTTTTTCAATCAGCTCTTTTATGTAAATTTTGTTATAAATGAAAGCAAATATAATAGCTACTGCCCAAGAACCAAGACCCAGTGTAAATGAGCCGATGGCGAGTTCAGCTATAAGCATGATGGCTGCCCATTTCAGGTCCCCACGGAATAAAGCAGGGAAGAAACCGAAAAAGAACGTCGTCCAGCTGAATCCAACCTTAACCTCCTTTGATAATCCTGCGTCGTTTTGGAGCATAATTCTCATCATGAACTTCCTTTCCTGTTGAATATTGGGAGGCAATTCCTAAATTTGCCGGCCTACTAAAATAGTACTATAAAACAGCTGGTAAATCATTACTAATTTCAAAAGTTTCGTCGCTTTACCTGGTTTCAGTACACATAAATCCATTATTACGTGCCTATTCACATAGGCCAAAAGAATGGATTCTCATAGGTGCATCAACACTTATTTTTTGCAATGTAAAGATTTTGTAAATCATACCAGTTCAATATGGGTCTGTGATATAATTAATTTCGGTTTCCGATATTGGAAAACAATAACGGAGATCGATAGGAGGAAAAACATGGAGGATAAAATTCTTCGTAAGTTATTTCTTGGTTTCATACAAATACACATATTACATCATGCAAAAGAACATCCAATCTTTGGCTTATGGATGCTGGAAGAGCTGAAGGAACATGGATACAGCATCAGTGCGGGGACTTTGTATCCGATTCTTCATTCGATGGAAGCTGATGGGCTTCTGGAAAAAGAGGAAAAGAAAGTGGAAGGGAAAATCCGAAAATATTACAGAGCAACTGATAAAGGAATCACTGTTTTAGATGAGGCCAGAAATAAAGCATATGAGCTTTTTAAAGAAATTAAGGATTAAAGGAGAGAAGTATATGGGGGATAAAGAAGTGAAGCACCGCAATCCTTCTGTACGGTCATTGTTGGAAATCCTGCTAGTTTCCACAAGGCTGGGGCTTACTTCATTTGGAGGGCCTGTCGCACATCTGGGGTATTTTCATGAGGAATACATACGCAGAAGAAAATGGATGGATGAAAAAAGCTATGCTGACCTGGTGGCACTATGTCAGTTTTTACCCGGGCCGGCGAGCAGCCAGGTCGGGATTGGCATCGGCGTCATGCGGGCGGGTATTTTAGGGGGGATCGTTTCATTTCTCGGGTTTACCCTGCCATCTGTTCTTGCTCTCATACTATTTGCTTTGATCCTTCAAGGACTGGAGATCGGCGAAATAGGTTGGATACACGGTTTAAAGATTGTTGCCGTGGCTGTTGTGGCGCATGCCATATGGGGAATGGCTGAAAAGCTGGCACCTGATTTAAAAAGAAAAGCAATAGTTCTGCTGACATTGGCCGTTACCTTGCTATGGCCAACAGCTTATACGCAGGTAGGAGTCATCCTCCTGTCCGGCTTGGCCGGTTATCTGCTCTATACACAGCATCAGGCAGATGACGATGCCAAACTGCATTTTCCAGTTTCACGGAAATTTGGAACCGCCTGTTTAGTATTATTCTTTGGATTACTCGTCCTGCTTCCGATTATTAGGGAAGCTACTTCCCTTCATTGGATTGCCATGTTTGACAGCTTCTACCGGTCCGGTTCATTGGTGTTTGGGGGAGGACATGTTGTTTTGCCTTTATTGGAACGGGAATTTGTCCCTGTTGGCTGGGTAAGTGAGGAAGCTTTCCTTGCAGGGTACGGGGCCGCTCAGGCTGTCCCGGGGCCTTTGTTTACGTTTGCTGCCTATCTGGGTGCTGTCATGAATGGATGGGGAGGCGGCTTATTGGCGACCGTTGCCATCTTTCTTCCCGCTTTTTTACTCATATTGGGCACGCTGCCATTCTGGGACAGCCTTCGCCGGAACTCTAAAGTAAAGGGTGCCTTAATGGGCGTAAATGCAGCTGTGGTGGGGATCCTCATCTCAGCCTTTTATCAGCCGATCTGGACAAGCTCCATTTTAGCACCTGTCGACTTTGCCTTTGCAGCCATTTTATTCAGCATGCTTGCGTTCTGGAAACTGCCTCCTTGGGTCATTGTTTTGACAGGTGCAGCAGGTGGAGCGGTTATTCAATATTTTTAAAAAGGAAAGACCGGTGTCTCGGGAGCCGTTTTCTATGCTTTCTCACTGAAGGGGGACTCGAGAGCTCATTTCCTGCTACCTATGTGAGTGAGTAAAATCACCGGTTTTTCTATTCATTTTCTTCAGAACGATTTTCTTATTCATCGCCCTCCGTCATTAGGAGGGCTTTTCTGTTTGTATCCCCATACTGGTGTAAAATTCTCAAGCAGAGAGTTTCTTTTTTATCTTTCTCCCGCCAACCGGATAGTTAACGAGGGAAATACTGAGGACAATTAAAGCCAAACCAGTAAGAAGTGACAGTGTAAAAGGCTCTTTTAGAAATATATTCCCTGAGATGACGGCAATCACAGGAACGAGAAAAGTAAATGAAGCGATTTTGCCTGCTTCCCCCGCATGAATCAATTTAAAATAGAGCCCAAATGCAACCGCTACCCCAAACACACCGCCGAATACCAGCCCGTTTATGTAAGGAAGATTCCACACGATGTCTGAAACATTTTCAGTGGTCATCCCCATCCCCGTAAGAACGGCTCCACCAAGGGTAAATTGTATAGCGACAAGCCATAAGGCATCCACTTGTTTACTTACTGTCTTGACATAAACCGTACCCAGTGCCCAGCTGACAGCCCCCATGAGAGCTATTATAATTCCTATAGGTGATAAGGTACCTGTGAATCCATCCATGCTTATGATAAGAATCCCCAAAAACCCAAAAAGCATTCCAATCATTTTAAGGATGGACATTTGCTCTCCCAGCCATAGCCAGGCAAACAAGGCAACCAGAACGGGCTGCAAAAAAACTAAAACTGAAGATAATCCTCCCGGTAAAAAAAGTAGAGCGGCTGTTTGAAAACCATAAAAGAAAAAGGCATTAAACAAGGCACCTATAGAATATTTCCGCCAATGTTCACGCCATTTTATTTTTCTCCACGAGGGCATTAAGATAAGTGTCAAAAGAACGCCGCCCATCAGCGCCCGCATACCTGCAAAGAGGAGGGGCGGGGTAAACGTTAGTGCCGCTTTATAGATAGGCCAGGAAATTCCCCATATACACACAAGCAAGCCAATGGCCAGAGCTGATTTTATTGGAAATTTTGACAAATCAAACCCTCCTCACATTGAAAATTTAAACTTCTCTACCCTGGTACATACCTGCAGTTCGAGTGATTCTTCGGGAGTCTAAATAAAATCGAAAGTAAATGACTGACAAGCCGTAGCCCATCAGTCATTTAATTTTTTCAAGATCTCATATAAATCGCTTAACCGTTGAATTTCATAGGTTGGCTTTACTTCGTTTCTTTTATTTTGCTCCCTGTTGATCCAGACGGATCTGATGCCCGCCCGGTTGGCGCCTAAAATGTCTGTATTTAGGTTGTCACCCACCATTAACACTTCATCTTTGTTCAAAGAAACCAATGACAGGGCATGTTCAAATATACCTTTGTCCGGTTTTCCTTTTCCGTAACCGCCGGAAATGACAATATGATCAAAATACGGGACTAGCTCCGGGGTAATCGTCAGTTTTGTATTTTGCAGGTCAGGTGATCCATTGGTGATCATTACAAGCTGATAGTCTCTTTTTAATGTATCGAGCACTTCAAACGTATCTTCATATGTAAAAGGGACTTTTCTACGGTTTTTTGGAAAAAGCTCCCCAAGTTCAGCGCCAAATTCCGGATCATCTATTCCCACATCTTTCAGGCCGGCAGTCCAGGCATCTCTGCGGTATTCCGGTACGATTTGGCTTAACTTTTGAAAATCCTCTGTTTCATCTTTAAATTCTCCCCACAATCCTTCGAAAGGATTAATTCCGATCATCTGGGTAAAAGGATAAGTTTCATAGGAGGAATATAGCTTTCTGGCATTCTCGCGAACAGCATTTTCCAGTTGTTCCGGATCCAGCCCATAACGTTCCTCCGCTGTTTTGCACGTTGCGGCAAAAGCCTCTTTTACACTTTTCTTATCCCATAAAAGCGTATCGTCTAAATCAAAAAATAAAGCCTTAATCATTTTATCCCCACTTTTTTTGTAAATGATCTATTTTTCATTTTACCTGTTCAAGTGGCAAAAGTATATCCTTTAAAGGAATTTGGAGCCTTGTACCTTCACTCTCCTATATAACGGGATACGCCCCTATGAAAATCATGTAATCAGGGGCTAAAAAAGGACATATTTTTTTATCATTTATCAATGAAGTAACCGAGGTGTCAGCAAAAGGTTGAGAAGTCAATGTTTTGAATGAGGATGTGGGCGATGGGGGAAATCATTATACCCATCGCGCTGCTGTTTATTATTGCCTTAGTGAATACAATACCGTTTTTGCGAAATATCCGTGTGGCTCTACTGGTGGCACCACTCACGTTTATTTTGGGGCTTTCTGCTATGGAAAATACTAAGTGCATCTGTTGACTGGCTGAATTTTATTATGTGTCATCGCCTTATCCATTTTCAGAAGATTATATGCGGAGTCCCAAGTCAGGCTGGATGTTCCCAGTGAATGAAAGTGGTATGTGTGTTTTATTTTTCGCATATAAATTAATGTACATGCATTCTACATTGAATAACTGTCATTTGCGGCTAGTATCATCTTACATCAGGAGGTGACAAAGAATCCCTTTGAGATGATTCAGGCAAAAATAGGCATTCTTATGTTGGATACCCAGTTTCATAGGCCGGCAGGAGATATTGGCAACAAAGATACGTTTTCCTTTCCGGTTTTGTACAAGAAGGTGAAAGGGGCGAGTCCTTCGCGGGTAGTAATAGAAGGTGACCCCGATTTATTGAAACCATTTATTCAGTCCGCAAAGGAGTTGGAGGCTGAGGGAGTTCAGGCGATTACAACGAGCTGCGGATTTTTGGCTCTTTTTCAAAAAGAGATTCAGAAGCAGCTGCGCGTACCTTTTTATTCCTCCAGTTTACTGCAGATTCCATTGGCATGTACAGCAGCAGGTGAACCGATTGGCGTTCTGACAGCTTCGAAAACCAGTTTGACGGAAGCTCATTTTAAAGGGGTCAATGCCCATAGACATCACGTTATTGTAAAAGGAATGGACTGCATGCCGGCGTTTTCAGGGGCCATTATTAGAGAAGATAGAGATTTGGATGAAGCGGCAGTTTCCAAAGAAATGAAACAGGCAGCAGCGGATTTTGTTTCGAAGCACCCTGATTTGAAAGCGCTGGTTCTGGAATGTACCAATATGCCTCCTTATAAACATGTAATCCGTGAAGTGACAGATCTGCCTATATATGATATTACGACATTGACGAACTATATGTATTTAACGTTATAAACCAACTTTCGAGATTAAAAGAATGTACATGAAGTCCCCGATCAATGATGTAGATGAGCATAAATGAACTGGGGTTTTTTCCAGTATAAGGGGGATCACCATATGCTTGAAATTGTTATACCGTTATTATTGTTATTTATTATTGCGTTGGTCAAACAAATACCAAAGATTGGCGGAAACATCAAAATTGCTCTTTTGGCTGCTGCTGTTTCGTCAGCCATTATTTCCGGTCTTGGACCGCTGGAAACCTTGCTCGCTTTTATCGATGGAATTGACCGTCTGTCCTGGGTCATCATGCTCTCTGTCTTCGGAGCCCTTTATGCAGAGTCACAAGTAAAGCTCGGTGCGATGGATACGACATTAAACAGCCTTCGAGCGCTGTTCGGCAATTCTCCAAAGGGTTTGATTGCCGCGGTATTTATTACCTTGATCATTGCCGGATCTTTCCTTGGGGATGCGATTGCAGCAGCCACCGTTATTGGTTTTCTGGTCATCAATTCCCTGCATGAGCTGAAAGTCAAACCTGAACAGATCGGAATGATGATCTTAGTGGGCGCATCCGTAGGGTCCCTCATGCCGCCGATTACCCAAGGGGTGTTTCTTTCTGCCTCTTTAGTGGGAATTGATCCGAGCCCGGTGATCAAACTCGCTTATGTCACTGTGGCGATCGGAGGGCTCTTCGCTATTTTGGAGTCATTCCGGTTTGTCCGCGGAAAAAAGATGCCGGAACATTTAAAGACAACCCAATCAATTTTTCAAATTTTAAAGGAAAAATGGATAACATTAGTACCGCTTGCCGTACTGGTAGCCATTGTGATTGCGAACACACTGTTTGAATATAATATTTTCACAGAGTGGGCTCTCTTCGCAGCAATTTTAGATCCGCTAAAGGAAATCCCGATCGTTCAGGGGGTTACCTTCCAAGTCGTATCTGCCATAATAGTTGCGATTATCGTCAGCTTTATTTTCCCGTCTGTCCGTAAAAACACAAAAGGAGTATTTACCGGCGGCCTGTCCAAAGTAAGCCAAACGGTTCAAATTCAATTATGTGCAGGAGTGATGGTAGGGGTATTTTACGCTTCCGGCCTCATTGAAAAGGTTGCGTTGATGACTGAAGGGCTGTCAGCTTCTATGGTAAAGGTGGGCGGAGCCTTATCTGTAGTGGTTGTTGGCATGCTGACAGGATCACAGACAACAGCTCAAACGGTAAATATTACTTTTTTGGCTCCTATCTTGGAAAATATGAACGTGGATCCGACACTGATTGCACTAGGTGCATCTCATATTGCGGCTGCCGGCCAAAATATGCCGCCGGTCGGATTAACTGCGTTCGTTGTCTGCGGGTTGATTGGGGGGATATTAAGCAGAGAAGTGGATCCGATCAAAGTGATGATCCTTGCTCTGCCAAACTCCCTATACTTCTTAATAGCCGGATTGATCGCATGGTTCATTTAAGAAATCCGAGTCTTTCAGAGAATTGAGGAGTAATGCACCTGAAGTTGTGAGTAATGGCACAAATTGAGGAGTAATGCACCTGAAGTTGTGAGTATCGGCACAAATTGAGGAGTAATGCACCTGAAGTTGTGAGTACCGGCACAAATTGAGGAGTAATGCGCCGAAGTTGTGAGTAATGGCACAAATTGAGGAGTAATGCACCTGAAGTTGTGAGTATCGGCACAAATTGAGGAGTATTACGTCAAGAGTCGGGAGTATCGGTACAGCGTGAAGAATATCACCATAAAGCGACCAGATCATGCCTGAGGTTAGCATATGGTTGCAGTATATTTAAGGATCAACAGCTCAGTGGAATCAATTCTTGTTGAGCTGTCTGTTCCTTTTTTGGCTAGGGGTTATCCATCTGATCAGATTATCAAACGGCGTCATGGTCATGTTGCTTGCCGCATTTATCATCGGCCAGCTGTTTCCCCATCCCTTGTTAAAAGGGATGTATGTATGCCTGGCTGCAGTGGCGGTTATCTTGAGCCTGTTCTATAGTAAATTCCTTCCAAGAGTATTTGGGACCGTGATGATTCTGTCCGGGAGTGCAGTTTTCCTTTATCAGCAGCAGCCGCTGGATATATGGATTGAAGGGCTTACGCGGAATTTGCCTCTTGTATGTCTGATTGTGATGGTTCCGGTTTTGGGAATTCCGATTGGATTGGGGAATTATCAGACGTTAGCGGGTATAACCTTACGGTTTATTCAAAAGCCGCAATATTTGTATTTGTTTATTTCAGGCCTGTTCTCATTGATTGGGCCGATTACAAATATAGTTCAAGCTGCCCCGTCCATTGTTGGGCAGAGTCTATATTCGAGCATGACTTCCGTTCATACATGGTCACCATATTTTGCTTCCGTATTTCTCGTTGTCTATTCTCTGAACATCCCAATCTATCAGTATTTGCCTTACGGCTTATTATTAAGTTTTTTTCAAATACTTACAGCTTACGTTCTTTTTAGGTGTATAGAGATGAGGAAGATCCATTTCGTGCCTCTGGGATCAGCAGCAGATCTACATGTAAAAAAACTGGTGGAATTGTTTGCTGTTCTTCTATTGCTGACGGGACTGATCTTTTTATCTGAGCCGTTGATTCCGTTAAGTATCAGTGTGCTCATTTCCTTCACTGTTTTTCTTTTTGCCCTTTGCTGGACAGCTTATTTGAAACTTCCCAAGCACTTTTTTAAGGAACTAAATGATTATCGAAAAGTTATCTTTCCAAGCAGGGCAAATGAAGTCAACCTGCTTTTGACAGCAGGATTTTTTTCAGTCGTATTGTCGAAAACTCCGATAGCCCATGCTATCCATCATGTGTGTGTCGAGTTGGCGGACATCTACGTATTTTTATTGATTGTGGCCACTATGACTATGATTGCTCTGCTGTCCTTTATAGGGGTTCATCAAATTGTAACGATCAGTGCCCATCCTGGCGACTGTTTCGTATGAGGAATTGGGAATTCACGACCTGGTGATGGCGATGATGCTGTTAAGCGTATGGGGAGCTGCTACAACGGTCTCACCTGTTTCTCCTGTCACGACAGCAGTTTCAAGTCTTATTCAAGCAAATGTCTTTACTGTCATTTTACGTTGGAACCTGGTTTATGCAGCGACTTTTTTAATCGTTCATTTTGGGGTAATCTACGCGATTCATATGTTGTGGTTCAGGTAAAAATCCAAGCTATACCAGTTGGGAGATGTATGCAAAGTGAGTGAAAAGGTCATTGTTTTGGGGGGCGGACTGATCGGAACAGCTGCGGCTTACTATTTGGCAAAATCCGGTGTAAAAGTGACCCTTGTGGAAGCCCGGGATATCGCAGCAGGTACATCAGGTGCTTGTGACCGGGCCATTATGGTTCAATCCAAAAAGCCCGGTCCGACACTGGATCTTGCTGTAAAAAGTGCTCAATTGTATCAGGAACTGGAAGAGGAACTGGAAGCGGACATGGAATATAGGAAATGCGGCGGAATGATCATTATTGAAACTGCAGAGGAAATGAAAGCGATGGAGGAAATGGTCCGGCGCCAGCGAAAGGCAGGGGTTAAAGTTCAACTTTTGTCAGGGGATGAAGCCCGTGAACGCCAACCAGGTTTATCAGAACATATTCTTGGTTCCACCTGGTGGGAACATGATGCGGAAGTGAATCCGCTGCTTGTCTGTTTTGCCTTTGCAAAAGCAGCCCGGCGTTTAGGAGCGGAGATCAGGCTTCAGTCCAAAGTGACAGGCCTGATGATTAAAAATAACCGGGTGACCGGCGTTCATTTATCAGGGGAAATTGATCATTGTGATGCTGCGGTGGTGGCGCTGGGTGTTTGGACCCCCCTCCTACTAAAACAAATCGGAGTGGACGTGCCCATTATTCCAAGACGCGGCCAGATCCTTGTGTCTGAAAGGCTGGAACCGGTCATTCATCATGGTTTTTTAAGTGCTGCCTATATCGCAAATAAACTACAAAGGAATCAACAGACCCCGCCTTCTGCCGATCCTTACGGCGTCGGACTGGCATTGGGACAAACCCGGAGCGGTTCCCTGCTGATCGGAGGATCTCGCCAGTTTGCCGGCTATAATACCGAAACTGTGCCGGAAATTACACAAAAAATCGGAGAAGAGGCGGTACGCGCTTTTCCGCAGCTGGCAAATGTGCGGATTATCCGGACATTTGCCGGTCTTCGCCCTTATACACCTGACAGTATGCCTATTCTTGGACCGGTTGCTGGCATTGATGGCTTGTTCATAGCTGCCGGGCATGAAGGGGATGGAATTGCCCTTGCCCCGATTTCAGGAAAAATCACGGCGCAGATGGTATGCGGGGAAAAACCGATGATGGATATCAGTCCCTTTTTGTTAAATCGCTTTAACGGTAAAGTCGAAACGAGGGGGAGGAGTGAAGATTTATGGCGTCCTGCAGATTAGATGGGAAGGATAGGATGTCCCGTAAAATAGAGTTTTATTTTAATGGCAAAAAGCTAATAGGCCATGACGGGGAACCGATTGCAGTATCCTTATGGGCCAATGGAATTCAAACCATTCGTACCTGCGAAATTACAGGGGAAAAACGGGGAGTTTTTTGTGGAATCGGCCATTGTTATGAATGCAGGGCAGAGGTGAACGGAATTACGAATGTCCGTACTTGCCTGACACCTAACCGGCAGGGAACGAAGGTATCTGCTTCAGGCCCATTTCATATAAAGGAGACATCGGATCATGAACGTTGATGCAGCAATTATCGGTGCAGGGCCTGCCGGTTTAATGGCTGCGATTGAATTGAGCCGAAACGGGTTATCTGTTGCCGTCATCGATGAATATTATCTTCCCGGCGGAAGGCTCCTTGGCCAGCATTATGAGGACCCTGCGGAACCGCCGGGTGAAAGAATATGGGATGGGAAAAGGATTGCAGAACAATTGGAGCAGCAAGCACGCCGTCAGGGGGTCCATCTTTTTACAGGCGTGACCGCATGGTCTGTCAGTAAAAAGTGGGAGATTGCTTTGTCGGGTGCAACGGAAAATCAACTCTTCTCAAAAGTACTTCTGCTGGCTACAGGCTCCGCGGAGAAAGCACTGCCGATCCCCGGGTGGACCTTGCCGGGGACCATCAGTATTGGCGCTGCACAAACATTCACGAACCTGCATCGCGTGGCAGTCGGCACAAAAGTTGTGATTATAGGGATCGACCCGCTGTCTCTTTCCGTCATGTTGGAAATGAGAAATGCCGGGATTGATGTCATTGGTATGGCCTTGCCTCCTGTATCACCTGTAACAGGTAAAGAGTATACTCCAGTCGGCACACTTTCTCGCCTGTCTGATGCTGCACGCCTTGCGCCAAATGCATTTCTTCGAACGGCAGGCAGGTTTGCGCTGTCTGTATCTCCCCGATTGGCGGGTCACTTCATGCGTTTTTATTTTATAAAAATAAAAGGAGTTCCTCTATATTTTCGTAAGTCGGTTGTGAGTATTGATGGGCATGATCGAGTCGAAGGGGTCACTGTCCAACCCATATCAGTTGACGGTACGCCTGCAGGGCAGCCGGAGCAGTGGGAAGCAGACTCGGTTTGTTTGTCGGCCGGACTATATCCATTGGTTGATCTTATTCAATTAACCGGGTGTCCGCTCGTGGAAATTCCAGAACTGGGAGGAATGGTACCTCTGCATGGGAATGATCTGTCGACCCCGGTAAAAGGGCTGTATGTTGCAGGAAATATTACCGGAATTGAGGGAGCAAAGGTTGCCATGGCCCAGGGCAGGCTGGCAGCAATTTCTATTATCGAGTCTCTTGGAAAAAAAGGTTCAATGACTGTAAACGAAGCCATGGAGAAAGTCACGGAGGCACGAAAAACATCTCCTCTTCGCTTTTTGCCTGACATTGAAAAGGGACGCGCGAAGTTGAATGACTTGTGGAGGAAAGAAGGGATTGTATGAATGATCTCATTGTTTGCCGTTGCGAGGGTGTCCGTTTATCCGATATTTTGCGAGCGGCTGATGAAGGGGCAAGCAGTATGCCAGGAATGAAGAAAAGGGTCAGGGTTGGCATGGGATACTGCCAGGGGAGAGTTTGCCAGGCGGCTGTCCGCAACTTATTGGAGTTCAGGGTAAACCATCCCGCGAAGCCTGTACTTCAGCGCGCGCAAGCCCCTGTTCGTCCCATACGATTAAAAGATATTATCAATAGTAAATCAGCGGAGTAGTGAAGTGTGTCTCCCTTAATAGATCCGGCCAGGGTAAGTTTTCCTTAAGGATCCCACTCAAACTTTGTATAATTGGAATAAAGTGACGGAAGTTGGAAAGGCGGGATACCAGTGAAAAGAAATATAAATTTGTTAATCATGGGCGGTGACCAGCGTTACGTGGAAGTCATTCATCAACTGTCATCCCAAGGCATACAAATTTTTTTGGAGGGCTTTGAGCAACTGTCATTTTCCCATCCTCATATTCATAACGGAGGTTACACTGAAACAGATGTTGGCAAGCTCGATGCCATTTTGCTTCCTTTAAACGGAACCGATTCCGAAGGACACATTGAAGCACTCTACTCCAATCAACCGGTGAGAATTTCATCTGATATACTGCAAAAAACACCTGAACATTGTGTCGTATATACAGGGATTTCCGGCGATTTTTTAGACAGTGCAGCAAAGCAGGCAGGCAGAAAGCTTGTACGCTTAATGGATCGTGATGATATTGCTATTATGAACTCCATTCCGACAGCAGAAGCGGCATTGGGTGCAGCGATAAACGAAACCGATTTTACGGTCCATAGTTCCAATGTGCTGATCTTGGGTTTCGGAAGAGTCGGCATGACTTTGTCGAGACTGTTTGACGCTGTTGGCGCTCATGTCACGGTCGGTGCGAGAAAAGATTCAGACTTTGCACTGATCATGGAAATGGGCTTGCGTCCCATCCATTTAGATAACCTGTCAGAATATATTTCCGAATGTAATATTTGTATCAATTCGGTTCCTTATTTGCTCCTGGATTCATTTGTCCTTTCCAAAGCAGACCGGTCTCTAATCATTATTGATATTGCTTCCAGGCCGGGAGGAACGGATTTTGAATTTGCTCGCAAACAAGGAATAAAGGCTGTGCACGCACTTGGACTTCCCGGTCAAACTGCTCCAAAGACCGCTGGAGAAGTGATCAGTGGAGTATTGTTAAAATTGTTGGGAGAATAGCGATGCCTGTCAAAGAGTACGTGGCAGGCATTTTTCTTATTCATTTTAAACTTAAACAGCGCGTACGATTGGTACCGGGAAGGGCCGTCCATTTAACGGACGATACACCTGTAACCCATTGACCAGGAAAAAGAAACAAAAATTTCCTGGATCCGAAGCATCAAAAGCATATTAAGAAGAATCCTCGACTAGACTCGATGCCAGCCGCTTGTTCGCAGAGGAAGGTGCCGATGAAACTGTTGATTTTACAGAAATACATGAAGGAATGGAGATGAATTCAAAAACCCTTTTCAAGTGAAATATACAGCATAAAGAAATGGAGGTTTAGATATACTTGGGAAAAGCAGATTTTTTTCAGGAGATGAGGAAATGGACTCTTTTTGTCCGGAGATATGGCCGGAAGATCCTGTACCGAACTCACAGCAGGCCTGCAGGGAATGTGGATTATATGAGCAGGGGACCCGGATGGTATGGGGAGAGGGCCGCCCGGGCGCGCCGATCATGGTGATCCTGGATAATCCCGGCGCCCGTGAAGACCGGGACGGCAACCTGATGGTCTGCGGTACACGCCAGACATTACAAAAAGCAGCCTATGAGGCTGGTTTGGACAAACACGACCTGTACGTTACTTATATTTTAAAAAGAAGGCCTGTACGTGCCTATGCAAAAGAAGAAACACGTACCATTTGTAAGCGTCACTTGAAGGAGCAGCTGCAGACCTATAGGCCATCCTTGCTTGTGTGCTTGGGGAATACCGCTGTGCAATCGTTTTTCGGCGATCCGAAACTTGAGGTGAAAAACATGCGCGGCTCCTGGTATGATGTGAACGGCTATCAGACAACGGTTGCGTACCACCCTTTGGCCGCCAGGCGCCGCCCACATTTATTTCCGTTGCTTGTGGAGGATTTAAAATTTGCGGAAGAGCAACTGAAACAGCTGGATTAGTCTGTGGACTGCTCTTTGGAGAGCAGTCACGGCTTGGCCAAATGTCTGCATTTTGGCTGCAAATAAATATAACCTAAAGCTATTTTTTGACTCTTGAAAGAGTCATTCCATCACCGATCGGGATCAGCGTGGATTCTAATTGGGGATGCTTAGCTACAGCCTCATTGAATTTCTTCATAACATCTGTATAGCGTTTTGGTTCTATACCCGGGTCAGCCACGCTGCCTCTCGCCAGTGTGTTATCAGCAACGATCAAAGCACCTGGTTCAGCCAGACGGATACAATAATCTAAGTATGTTTCGTAATTGCCTTTGTCTGCATCGATAAAGAAAAAATCAAACCGTTTATTTTCGCCAACCAATGTCTTAAGACTTTCCAGAGCCGGACCGGTCAAATAAGTGACTTGATTGCCAAAACCTGCTTTAGAAAGATTGTTATGGGCTAACTTTGCGTACTCCTCCTCTAATTCAAGTGAGGTGAGTTTTCCTTCTTTGCCAAAACCTCTGGCAAGGCAAATGCCGCTGTAGCCCCCAAGTGCCCCGATTTCCAATACATTTTTGGAACCTGATATGGAGATGAGCAGGGTCAGCAGTTTTCCCGAAGAGGGAGATACCGATATAGAGGGCATGTCGTTTTCTCTGATGGATGAAATGACTTCTTCCAAAAGAGCATCTTCATGATAAAAAACTGAATCAATATATCTGTTTATCTGGTTCATCTTGTTCAATTCCTCTCTCCTTATGATTTGGAACTTAATACTATTCGAAGATGATGACTCTCAGAAGAAAAGTAACGTAAATACATAATACCTCCTATCACACCCTTCATAACTAAAGAGAAAATTAAAAAGATTCTTGATCAAAATTTATAATAGCGATTCAGCAAATAGGAGATCCATTTACAATGAGGATGGTTTCTTATATTTTCCATTAACCCCTTCACAATGGCGAGGCTGAAACTCGGATTCTGAAGCTGCTGTTTTAACAGTGCTAATGATTCCCGTTCTATGGACTTTTCCATTTCTGACATCTTCTCTTCTATTTCTGCAATAATTTGCTCTTTAGTGACTTTCTCGCCTGGAAAGTCTTTGGGCATCTGAACAAATTCATGGGAAATAAAAGGGGTCGTTGTGTATTTCGCCAGTATATTTGTCTTTTCTGCCAGGGATTTAGACAGGAGCTCTATATCCACCGGTACATGATAAAGCAGCAGAAATTGTGAATAGGTACTGAGAAAACCTTTCACGCAATAAATTAAGTCGTATTTCGACTGTTCAATACTCTCGCCGTACACCTGTTCAATCATAGATAAAATAACCATGTCAAAGAGCTTGTCGTAGGAATACATACTCTCCATGAACTTTTCATTAAATGTCTGTATTTGTTCTTTTAAGAAAATTTTAGCAAAATCTGTCCGCTGTTCAATAGATTGAAACATGGTCTTATAAAAAAGGTACAGAAGATCCTCCGCTTCACTATTTCTGACCAAGTAGTCAATATCTGATAGAATTTGTTCCATAAAGTGATCGAGCAATGCTAACATCAATTCGTCTTTCGACTTGAAAGACAGGTAAAATGCTCCTTTTGATATACCGCATTGCTCTGTAATCTGCTGAACGGAGGTAGCTTCAAACCCTTGATTTGCAAAAAGCTCAATGGCTTTTTCCATAATTAATTGTTTTTTGTTCATTTTGTTCACCTCGGTGTCATTGACAACTGACTGGGTAGTCAACTATTATATTTAATTGAGTTCTACAAGTCAAATAAAGGCAGGTGCAATAGTGAAAGGGTTTGTCAATTTTGTTATAAAGAATAAGCTTGCAGTCTGGCTGCTCACAATCATCATTACAGTGTCAGGTATTTATTCAGGGACACGAATGAAGACGGAGACGATACCTGATATATCCATTCCCTTTTTAATGGTGACAGGGGTATATCCGGGTGCAACACCTGAACAGGTGATGGAAGATATCTCCATGCCCATTGAAAAAGCGGTAGAAGGGCTTGACCATGTCAAAGCTGTGTATTCCAACTCCTACTCCAATATGGCGAGTATTCAAGTGGAATATGATTATGGAATCGATATGGATGAGGCAAAACGGGAATTAAACTCGGTACTGGAAAGTATCGATCTGCCGGAAGAAGCAGAAGAGCCGGCCACATCAACGATCAGTATGAATATGATGCCAGTTGTGGCTTTAAGTGTCAGCAGTACAGAGGAAGATATAGTTGAATTAACATCAACCGTAGAGGAAAGTTTGCTTCCGAAAATCGAAAAGCTCGATGGGGTTGCCTCTGCTACGATAACTGGGCAGCATATTGAAGAAATAGACCTGACATACGATCAGGAACGGCTGGAACAACTGGGTTTAACCGAAGATGACGTCAAAGAAATGATTCAGGCGAGCAACATGGCCGTTTCGTTAGGGCTTCAGGAGTTTGAAGAAGGCGAGCAGGCTGTCTCGGTTGATGGAAAATTCATGACAGTGGATGAATTAAAGGAAATGCTCATTCCTGTAACGCCATCAGCATCCAATCCCTCTCCCTTTGTAAAGCTGGAAGATATAGCTGAAATTAAGACAGTTGGTAAAGTTGAGTCCATTTCACGTACCAATGGCGAGGATGCCATAGCTATTCAAATTGTCAAAGATCAGCGTGCAAACACAGTGGATGTTGTCAATCATGTAAAGGAACTAATTAAAGAGGAAGAATCAAAATATGATGGTTTAGTCATTGATGTGACCCTTGATCAGGGGGAACCGATTGAGGAATCTGTTGCCACCATGGTTGAAAAGGCTATTTTTGGCGGGTTAATCGCTGTATTGATTATTTTGCTTTTCCTTAGAGATGTTAAATCAACTCTTATCTCGATCATTTCCATCCCTGTATCCATATTTATGGCATTGCTGCTGTTGAATTGGATGGGTATCACTCTAAATATCATGACTCTTGGTGCGGTGACGGTAGCCATTGGCCGAGTGATCGATGACTCCATTGTTGTTGTAGAAAATATTTATCGCCGATTGCATCTAAAGGAAGAAAAGTTAACCGGCCGAGCTCTTATACGTGAAGCTACCATAGAAATGTTTAAACCCATTTTGTCATCCACCCTTGTAACGGTAGCTGTATTTGCTCCGTTAATGTTCGTGGGAGGCATGGTTGGAGAGTTATTTATGCCGTTTGCCTTAACTATGGCATTTGCTCTGGGAGCTTCCTTGCTTGTGGCCATCACCATCGTTCCTGCCTTTTCACATTTCTTGTTTAAAAAGAAATTATATCGTGAGAAAACGGAAAAGAGCCATAAGGGACCTGGTAAACTGGCGAGCGCGTATAAAGGTTTCTTGAATAAAGTATTGAATCACAAAATAATAGCGTCCGTTCTTTCGATCGCTTTGTTGGCGGGAAGCTTGGCTTTAACGCCATTCATCGGTTTCAGCTTTTTGGGGAGCGAAGAAGAAAAAGTCATGTATTTGACATACACACCAAAAACAGGTGAGCTGCAAGAAGAAACCATAAAAAATGTCACTGCCGTTGAAGAAAAGATGCTGGAACGGGAGGATATTGATATTGTTCAAGTTTCCATCACTGAATCAGGTGACCCAACTGCAGCAATGATGGGCGGCGGTGCAGGCGGAGCTTTAATGTATTTAATCTTTGATCCGGATATGGAAAACTTCAGTGAAGTGAAGGAGGAAGTTGAAACGTATGTGACCGGCCTTGAACAGTCGGGAACATGGATTAGCCAGGACTTCTCCTCCATGACAGGTGCAACGAATGAAATCAGCTACACCCTGTATAGTGAAAACTTAAATAAACTGAATGAATCAGTGAAACAAGTAGAAAACATTATGAAGGATAATGATGGATTAAAGGATGTTTCGTCTGATGCCGAGGATGCATACGTGGAATATACGTTCCGGGTAGATCAGGCAGAACTGCTGCAGCATGGTTTGACAACGGGTCAACTCGTCATGATGCTGAATCCGCAAAAAACGAAAGAAGTATTGACAACGGTGGAAAAAGACGGGAACGCTCTGGATGTAATTGTTCAACAAGAGCAGACGTCACAAGCGGAATCCATCGATGAACTTTTGGATAAACAAATACCTGCAGCCACGGGGAACGCTGTACCTCTTTCCGAAATTGTCGAGGTGCAGGAAGGATCAACGTATAATACACTGGCGCGGAGTAAAGGTGAGTACTATACGACTGTTTCCGGGACAGTCAAAGGTGAAGATATTTCTAAAGTAACTTCAGAAATTGGTAAAGAAATAGATCAATTGGATTTGCCTAAAGGCGTAACAATAGGAATTACCGGAGTCCAGGCCGATATGGAAGAAACATTTACACAGCTCGGCGTTGCCATGGCAGCAGCGGTTGCCATCGTGTATTTTATTCTTGTTGTCACCTTCCATGAGGGAGTCGCACCATTTGCAATATTGTTCTCATTGCCATTTACGGTCATAGGGGCTTTTGTTGGTCTATTCATTGCCGGGGAAACCATATCTGTGTCTGTTATGATGGGACTGTTGATGCTGATCGGGATTGTTGTAACGAATGCGATTGTGCTCGTTGACCGAATTATTCGCATGGAACGGGCCGGACTGACGATGCGTGAGGCCGTTTTAGAAGCTGGTGCCACCCGTCTTCGTCCGATCCTCATGACGGCAATTGCAACAATCGGTGCATTAATCCCATTGGCTATAGGCAATGGTGGTGGAGGACTCATTTCAAGAGATCTTGGAATCACGGTTATCGGCGGTTTAACCAGCTCCACTTTATTAACTTTAATTGTAGTCCCTATCGTCTATGAAGTCTTATCAAAAATATTTAAGAAAAACCGCAGAGAAATAGAAGAAAATTAACGAAATTGGCCCTGCAAGTGACACTAGGCTTGCAGGGCTTTCGTTTTTCCAAAGGTCTTTTTAAAAAAATGTTGGATCTTCGTCAAAATATGAGGAGGTTTTCTTCTCAGTTGTTTGATAGCAATTGGCATAATGGATATTACGGAGAAAATAGAGGGATAGAATGAAGCCTTACTTGCAAGACAGCCAGGAAATGCCGAAGGTATTGTTATCAACAATATTCTGCTTGACCATAGAAGTACAAAACAGAATTAAAAGGAAGCAGGGGACAGGATGAAAAAATGTGTCATATTGATATTGACAGGGTTTATATTAGCGGGATGCGGAAACAGTACATACGATAAGGCTATGGAACAGGGCAAGCTGGCACTGACCAATGAGGAATATGAAGAAGCAATTGCCTTTTTTGAGCTGGCCCTGGAAGAAAAGCCAAAAGATGAGGAAGCAAAAACAGCCTATGAAGATTTAAGCGCATTGCAGCAAATAGAAGAACAGGCCAAAGATTCCCAATGGGATGAAGTGATAGACAAAGCAGAAGACCTGCTCAATAAAGATGGAGTTTCAAGCAGCATCCAAAAGAAACTGGAAGAATACATAAGTACGGCTAAGGCGCATAAGGAACAACATCAGCTTGTTTCTAAAGAAGTGAAAAAAATCAAAGAGTTCATCGAAAAAGAAAGTTATACGGATGCTTATGAAATGATTCGTACGTTACAAGATAACCATGAAGTTCAAGAAGTTTTACCTGTATTTTCTGAAGACATCCATAAGATGAAGACAGACATTGATGAAGGAATGTTGAAGCAAAAAGCAGAAAAAGAGGCAGAGGAAATGAGGATAGCGGAGGCTGAGGAAAAAAGGAAGTCGGAAGCTGCAGCTGCAAAACAAAAACGAGAAACTGCATGGACAACTTATACAAACCCCCGGTTCGGATTTCAAGTAAAATATCCCCAAGGCTGGACGCTTGGACCGGAACCGACAAATGGGGACGGACGGGCACTTTACCAGGGGGATGGTGGAGAGATCATCGCGTCCGCCTACAATTTAATGCCTGAAACCCGGCCGGATTTGACCAATTATGAAACACTTCAAACGCATCATGGTGAAACAGCCTATTTGAGAGTGCAAAATGATGGGTCATCGGTACACTTTCATGGCTGTATACTAAATGATGAGATTGTATTTAGTTTAACTGGTTTCATGGATGCGGGATTTTATGAAGAGTATTCGGATGTGTTGGAGCAAATGCTGTTGAGCGCCAGATCATACTAACAGGCGAAAAGGAGCAGGGAGCTGCTCCTTTTTAAAATTTTAAAAGAGTCATCTGCCGGAATAAAGGGTATAATACAGGAACAGGAAAGCAAAATTAAGGGAACTTGGATCATCATACGAGGAAGGAGCGCCTATGAAAAAAGAAGCCGGATGGAACTTTGATAATAGTTATGCCCGATTGCCCAAAATGTTTTATTCCAACGTTAAACCGACCCCTGTCAAAGAACCGGAGATGGTTATTTTTAACGAAGAGCTGGCGAGGTCATTAGGTTTAAACGCTAAAATGCTCAAACATGAAGGTGCAGCTGTATTCGCCGGTAATGAGGTTCCAGAAGATGCGGATCCCATTGCACAAGCATATGCAGGACATCAGTTTGGCCACTTTACGATGCTGGGTGACGGCCGTGCAGTTTTGCTTGGTGAGCATGTCACTCCAAATGGCAAACGGTTTGATATTCAATTGAAAGGCTCCGGCAGGACACCTTACTCAAGAGGAGGTGACGGCCGTGCAGCCCTAGGTCCGATGCTCCGGGAATGCATCATCAGTGAAGCCATGCATGCTCTTGGTATTCCGACAACTCGCAGTCTGTCGGTTGTGACCACAGGTGAACCTGTTATTCGCGAAGGCCGGTTGGAAGGGGCCGTTTTAACCCGTGTAGCTGCAAGTCATTTGCGTGTCGGTACTTTTGAATATGTAGTCAGGTGGGGCGGCGTAGAGAACCTTCAGATATTAGCGGACTATGCCATTCATCGGCATTACCCGGAAATTAAAGGGGATGAGAATAAATATTTGTCTCTGCTCCAAAAAGTTATTGACCGTCAAGCGGAACTTATTGCTCAATGGCAGCTCGTCGGCTTTATTCATGGAGTGATGAACACAGATAACATGACGATCAGCGGTGAAACTATTGATTACGGCCCGTGTGCTTTCATGGATACGTATGATCCGAAAACTGTATTCAGCTCCATCGATCATCAAGGCCGCTATGCGTATGAAAACCAGCCGCTGATCGGCGGATGGAACCTGGCCCGGTTTGCGGAGACGCTTCTTCCTCTGTTGCATGAGGATAAAGAGGAAGCAATTGCCTTAGCGCAGGAAAGAGTCTCCGGTTTTAACGATATTTATCAAACCCGTTGGCTGACCGGAATGAGAGCCAAGCTGGGATTGTTCAACAAGGATGAAAAAGATGAACAACTAATCGGTGACTTATTAGATCTCATGAAAAAACACCGGGCGGACTTTACAAATACTTTTCTTGCCTTAACCCATAGGGAGTTCGAAAATTCGGCTTTGTTTCAATCGGCGGAATTTGCCAATTGGAAAGAACGGTGGGAAAACAGACTGGAGAGCCAAAAGGTATCTGAAGAAGAGTCTGCGAAATTAATGCGCCGCAGCAACCCGGCGGTCATCCCTCGAAACCACCGGGTTGAAGAAGCGTTGGAAGCCGCTGTGGAAGAGGGAGATCTCCGGCTCTTGGAGCGGCTGATGAATGTACTGGCAAATCCTTACAATCACTCATCGGAGCAGTTGGACTACGCCAAGGTACCGGAAACGAATATTCCTTATGTAACGTATTGCGGGACGTAAAAATAGTACATTAAAAGAGCTGTGCAGAGTCTGCGGACTTTGGCACAGCTGTTTTAATTTATAAAAGGGATATTGCATAAATTTTGAATGAATGAAATATGACTTACACTATAAAGTTCTCGAAAGGACCTGCTGGAGAACGATTGCTTGATTCATATTCATTTATCAAAGAGGTGCTAAAATGAAACGTTATTCAACACCAACCAGATTTGCTGAAAACAGGCCTTTATCTGCTTCTTTTTTTAAAACAGCCGGCACTCACATAGCTGGCGGTGTCAATGGAAATCTTAGATATTTCACGCCATTTCCCATTACATTTAAAAAAGCAAAAGATGCTTGGTTAGTGGACCTTGATGGGAATCCATATGTGGATTACCTCTTATCCTATGGAGCTTTAATGCTTGGCCATGGTCATCCTGTCATAAAGGAGGCCGTTCAGAATGTATGGGACCAACTGGGGACAAGTGCTTTCGGTGCGGCCCACCCTATGGAATGGGAGATGGCGCTGGAACTTCATAAATTGTATCCAAGTATGGAAAAAATGCGCTTTACAAACTCAGGTTTAGAGGCAACATTATTTGCCTTGCGCCTTGGATTGGCGTTTACTGGAAAAACGCATGTCGGAAAATTTGAAGGGCATTATCATGGCAGCCATGATCATGTGTTGGTAAGTGTGAATCCGGACTTGGATCAGGCAGGGAATCCCACGGCACCGGAAGCTGTACCTGAAACGTTACGTCTTCCTGACTATTATTTAAAGCACACGGTGGTTTTGCCGTTTAACGATCTTCCTGCCTGTGAGAAAATTTTAACCAAAATGAAAGACCAAATCGGTATTGTAATTCTGGAGCCCTTTCAATCAGGGTATATTGCAGCGGACCAGGAATTTATAACCGGTTTACGGGATATAACGAAACAGCTGGACATCCTGCTGGTTTTTGATGAAGTAAAAACAGGATGCAGGATTACATTAGGTGGTGCACAACAGTTCTACCATGTGCAGCCAGATCTTACAGCATTAGGGAAAGTAGTTGGCGGCGGCTTCCCCATTGGTGTGGTGGGGGGTCGTGGTGACATCCTTGAGTTCAGTTCCCCGCAGCATGCCGGCAAGCATGAGGATATTGTCTTTCACAGTGGAACATTTAATGGCAATCCTATTTCCATGGCAGCAGGTTTAGCGACCATTCGCTATTTATCACAATCGAATAGATTTGAAGATATGGTACATCGTACACAGATGCTGCGAAAGGGTATCGAAACATTAGCGCAGGATTATGGTGTCCCTTTTAAAACAATTGGGGAAGGAACGATCTTTAATGTGGTGGCAACTAACCGAAAAATGACTAATTATCGTGATGTAGCCTCACTTCAAAAGGAGACACGAATGGCATTGGATTATTTGTTAATGGATCATGGGGTATATTCGAAGCCATTGAACCGTTTCTCTTTGTCTGATGCTCATGGAAAAAGAGAAATTGAAATAACACTGGACGGATTTGAAAGAAGCTTTTCGAAATTAAAAAGCAACATCCCTTTATAAACTTTTGGATTGAAAAGATGGACGCCTGCAGTTTCCCCTTTGATACTTATGGGAATCAGGAAGCTGGCCTGGGGATGATGCGGCACTTGAGAAAAACATGTTCAAAGACGATACCGTTGTATTTTTAAAAAAAGTCCGCCTTACTTTTTATAAGGCGAACCCATTTCCTTATCCTTCCTTACCACAAAACTTAAATGCCTGCCGCATCTTTTATCCTGGCGATAGGAAAACCCATCCGGTGCCTCATACGTACACGTTCGGTCCATGACTATCTGCTCCGAAGGAATCCCTGCAAGCTCACACTGCTTCTTGACCGTCAACTGGTTATCAATATGGTATTTGTTCGTTTCTTGATTGAAATACATAAACTCATCCGCATAGCCAAGGCTCTTAAATTTCACATAGACATCTTCATCCACTTCAAATTTTTTCTGGCTGATCGCCGGGCCTATTTGAATATGAAAATGATCAGGATGGCAATAGTCATTTTCAATCAAATGTCTGATTAACTTCAAGGTGATTTCCTTCACGGTCCCTTGCCATCCGGAATGGACCACACCTACAATCCCCTTAATTTCATGAAAGAACATCACGGGTACGCAATCAGCGGTAAAGCTGCATAATACGATGTTCGGCTCGTCCGTGTACAAGGCATCTGTCTGTTCAATGGCTGTTGCAAGGCGATTGGACCCGCGGCCGCGGTCTCCCGCCCGGACCTTATAAAAGTTAGAGCTGTGAGTTTGGTTTGCGCATACCAGATCGTGGAGCGTGTAACCCAATGAGGCGGCAAATGTCTTCCGGTTATCTATGACACGTTCGGGATGCTTACAGACATGAAGTGCCATATTATTCTGCTCAGGCATTCTTTTATCCTTCATGGTGATTCCGGCTGTCCATCCTTCATCATTTACATATAATTTCATATCACACCACCTTTAATGATCTGAAGCATCAATCTGCAGTAAGATTTTCCCGAGACAGGCAGGAATGGTCATGATAGTACTTCCGAGTTTTCAGTGTTCCCCCTATGTTCGGCAGGAATCATAACAGGGGTCCTCCAGCTTTTACAGCTCCTGTATTTACGGCGTGTATGATGCTCCAAGCATTCCGATCAGGTTTCATGCTTGAAGTTCGTATATCCTAACATTATTCATATATGGCAAATGAGTTCCATTCCATGCGAATAACTTCCGTAAACCAATAGTTTTCACTCACTTATTCTACTATAATAAAAGTATCATATATGGTTATGGCAGGGGGAACAATTGTGGAAAAAATGGTGGACCGGGAAAGAATGATGGCGAATTTATTTAAAGCCCGCTTTCCTTTTCTATATATCGCTACGTGGGAAGAAGATCGGGTACTGTCTCTGATCCGGTCGATTGCTTCAAATGAAGAATTAATCAAAACGGAACGGAAAGTCATCACATGGAAAGTGACAACAGGCTTAGAGGGAGAGAATACAGGAAAAGGGGATACGAAATCCGCCCTCAAGGCTTTGGAAGTGATTGAGAATTATGAGGAGCCTGCCATTTTCGTGCTCCATGACTTTCATATTTATTTTGGGGCAGAAGGGCGTTCGGCCGATCACCAGTTGGTTCGGAAGCTGCGGGATATCAGCTCCAGTCTAAAGCGCAGCCCCAACCCGAAGAACGTTGTATTTCTTTCTCCTGTGCTGCTGCTTCCCAACGATCTGGAGAAAGATATTACGATCTTTGATTTTGATCTGCCGACTTTTTCCGAGATTAAGGGAATATTGGATGACCTCATTGAGGTGAATAAGCAAAGCGGCCGGATTGAAATTAACTTGGATGAAGAGGAAAAAGAAAAGCTTGTCAAGGCAGCACTTGGCCTCACTCTATCAGAAGCAGAGAATGCTTTTGCAAGGGCGATGGTGGAAGACGGCAAGCTGTCGATCAATGATGTGGAAGTGATTTTGCAAGAGAAGGAACAAATTATTAAAAAGACTGAGATCCTTGAATTTGTCAACAACCGTTTGAACATGGATGATGTCGGAGGGCTGGAAAACTTAAAACGCTGGCTTCGAAAAAGAAACAGGTCCTGGCTGGAATCAGCACAAAAATATGGCTTGCCCTCGCCGAAAGGGGTCCTTATTACGGGAGTGCCCGGCTGCGGAAAAAGCTTAATCAGTAAAGCAATCAGTGAAATGTGGCAGCTTCCTTTGCTTCGGCTGGATATCGGCAAAATTTTCAGCGGACTGGTAGGAAGCAGTGAGGAAAATATGCGTAAAGCGATCCAGACAGCGGAAGCCATCGCCCCGTCCATTTTATGGATTGATGAAATTGAAAAAGGCTTCAGCGGCATTCATTCGGGTGGAGACGGCGGAACAGCTACACGGATTTTTGGGCATTTTTTGACATGGATGCAGGAAAAAGAAAAGCCTGTGTTTGTGATCGCTACTGCTAATAATATTGCGAGCCTGCCGACAGAATTGCTGCGGAAAGGTCGTTTTGATGAAATATTCTTTGTGGATATGCCTACCCATCGGGAGAGGGTGGAGATTTTTAAGGTACACCTGAAAAAAAGGCTCAAGGATCCTGAAGTTGCAGGGGATTTCAGGATAAGTCAGGAAAACCTCGATTATCTTGCAGGACTGACTGAAGGGTTTGTTGGAGCAGAGATAGAGCAGGTCGTCATTAATGGCCTATTTGAAGCTTTTTATGAAGGAAGAAGTGTAACTTTGGCCGATTTCGAGAAAATCTGCAAACAGATTATTCCGCTGGCTGTGACTCAGGCCGAACAGATTAAAAGGATCCGGGACTGGGCCAATGTCCGGGCAGTTGCTGCCACACCGAAGGAAGATCGCGTGGAATATAAAGAAAGCGAGGAAGCGGCGGACAACTTGGACATCAGTACTTCACGCGGCGGCCGGACCATCGATTTTTAAGAAGAAAGGTGAATCAGACCGATGAGTATTGAGCTTGCTCTCATTCCGGTGGGAATCGCAGTCTTTCAGGCAGCCGGTTCATTGATTGAGAAGAAAAGCAGTAAAACATACAGCGTTCAAACGGTCATGAAGCAGCAGCATCTTTTGCAAGAAGCGATTGAGCAATACGGCTGTGATGTTCGCGAAATTCATGAACAAAATGTTCAGACGGAAATTGGGGATATCCAGATTTTTTTCCAGCAAAATGATCAGGGCATTTTTGAAGCAGTATTTGATGAAAGTGTGCCAAGGGCAGATGCCTTGGAGTTTATTGAAAATCTGCATATTGAGTATAGATATCTCATCCAGCAGGAGACCTGCCAAAAGTTATTGAAACGTGCTCAGGAAAAAGGACTGGAGCTGGAGTCGGAAGAAGTGCAGAAAGACCGTTCGATTGTCTTAACCTTTCACGTAAGATAAGTAAGATTTGGCAGGTGACCGGAACATGAAGGATAAAAAATTAAAAATTAAAATAGCGGAAGATGGAAGTGTTTTTGCCGAGACGATTGGAATCAAAGGTAAGGACTGTCTGGAATATATCGAGCTTCTTGAGGAACTGCTGGATGCAGAGACCGTAGATTCCCGATATACGGAAGAATATTATGAGACCGGAACATTGTCTGTTCAAAGAAAGAATCAATTATGGAAGGAGGAATAATGGATGGCTATTACGAGTAAGGGAAAAGCATGGGAACGGCGACATTCTATTTGGATGCTCTGGGCGATCCTGACGATGGGTTTTTTGAATTATGTTTCATTTTTTTATGCGGCTTCCAGGGTGAAACAGAGAAAGTGGTTTTACGCAGGTGTTATTTATTCCATTATTTTTATTGTGACCATGGTTGCCACTGAATTTGATGGGCACTGGATCTATGATGCATCAATTGGTGTCTTTCTGATCGGATGGATCGTTTCCATTTTTCATGTATTTAAAATAAGGCCGGAATATTTATTGAGGCTGGAAGCCAAACAGGCCCCGGGATACAGGGATAAGGATATTCAATTATTGAAAGAGCAAATAAAGAGGGAATACTCAGGCGGGACAGTCACTGTCCCTCGAGAGGAGACTGCTCCAAGGGCAGCAGCCATAAAAGAGGAGCGAGCCGAAGAAACGATGGGTATTGTGGATGTTAACACTGCATCCGAGGCCCAAATTGCAAGAGTACCTGGTATCGGCGCTTTGTTCTCCAAGAGAGTGGTGGAAATGAGAGAACAGGAAAATGGATTTACTTCTTTTGATCATTTTGTAGAAGCTTTATCCATCAGGCCGCATGTGGCTGAAAAAATCCGTCCTCATCTTTCGTTTCCCGAAAAATCAAACCCGGCCAAACCGGAGTCGTCTGAAAGAAGAGAAGGGAGAATCGTTGATTTCTAATGGAATTGGTCATCCATCGGTATTTGCCGCAAACAACTGTTGAAGGACCTGGAAAGAGATTTTGCCTTTGGGTGCAAGGATGTTCCATTCGGTGTGAAGGTTGCGGTGTTCCCTGGACTTGGTCCAAGACCCATGGCACGGTGATCAGTGTTGAGGAGCTTTTTCAGCATATCCAAAAAAGTAAGGTAGAGAATGGCATTGAAGGCGTTACTTTTTTGGGCGGGGAGCCGTTTGACCAGGCGGAGGCTTTGGGGGAGTTGGCACGAAAAGTCAAAACCATCGGATTGACGGTCATGACCTTTTCAGGGTATTGGATGGAAGACTTGCGAAAAAGAGAGAATTGCCAAGCTTTGCTTGCTGCCACCGACTTATTGATTGATGGGCCGTTTGTAAAGGAAAAGTTGGATGTAAGCAGGCCTTGGGTAGGTTCATCCAACCAGCGGTATCACTTTTTAACTTCAGCCTATCAACATTTGGAGTTTCAATTGATGGACATTGGCAATAAAATTGAGGTCCGCATTTTGGACGATGGAACAGTATCTGTCAATGGGATGGCTACGCAGAAAATGCTGAGTGAGCTGTTTGATTCAAAGGAATACAGGAAAGTAAAAAATACGGTGGGGAAGACATAAACAGATGTCTTCTTTTTTTCTTTATGTCATATGCTTGTCTGTGCGCATGTCAGTTCAGTCTGTACATCGATGAATGTACTGGAAGTTGGGTGAACGTACCGGACAAGATTTTTATCATAGAACCCAAAAACGGAAAGTTGTGTTCATACATTCTTTTGTTTTTCTTAGAGATTTTTAGGTCTTACATCCTGCAAAAGCACCGGCTTTTATCCTGTTTTTTTACAATCCTTTATACATGCTTAACCATCTCTTAAAATTCCTCCCTTACAATAGGAATGAAGTCCCTGCAGAGAAGGTGAGTATATGAGTCATGAACTATCTGCTATTTCCGGAACTAATTATTTGATGTCCTATATGCGATATTTGAATAACCGGATAAAAAAAGAAAGTTTATATCATAAACGATTTCGGAAAATGCAGCAGATTATACAACAACAATCACTCGATACATATTTTCAGCCCATTATCCACTTGAAAAATGGGGAAACAATCGGTTATGAAGTGTTCAATCGCCCGGAGCAGTCCAAGCTGTTTCCCAATACTGAAATTTTCTATGATTTTGTTGGACAGACAGACCAGGCATTTATCTTCGACTATTTTTGCAGAAATATATCCATCCAGCGTTTTGTAATCCGTGCTCCCCAGGAGAAGGTGGAAAGTGGTGTTCTTCTTTTCATTAATATCCATCCGCATGTTTTGCTTGATTCCAACTATCATAGCGGGGAAACGCTGAGCCTGTTACAGGAATTTGGCCTGGATCCAAAAAATGTTGTTTTGGAACTGACGGAAAAGAGTGCTGTTACTGACTTCGTTCAATTTGAAAAAGTTTTATCCAATTACCGCGCTCAAGGATATCGGATTGCGGTGGATGATGTGGGATCCGGATATAACAGTCTAAAAACCCTTGTATATTTAAAACCAGAATTTATTAAATTGGATCGGTCATTAATTCAATATATTGATCAAAATGTGGAGCAGCAGGAATTGGTTTCTTTAATTATGGGATTTGCCGAGAAAACGGGCACAAGAATTATTGCTGAAGGCGTTGAAAGAGCGGAAGAGTTGGAGTACATAAGGAACCAAGGAGCAGATTATGCTCAAGGGTATGCCATTGGCAGACCTAAACAAGAAATTGATCCGGGCAGGATTCCTGAAATGGTTTAATAACTTAAAGAAGGTGAGTACATGGCAGCCCACGTTGGCGAAATAGTGGAATCGGTCCCTTCAATCTCTGTTCAAGTAAAAAATCAGGAAGTTGACCGTATATTTAGTGGAAATCCGACTTTGCAAGGAATCGTTATCCTCGACAATGATTTACCTGTCGGTTTGCTGACACGGGCCCTGTTTTATCAGAAAATGGGGACCTTATATGGATACCATCTTTATATGAACAAGGCGGTAGAGCTTTTGCCGCTTAAAGATCCGCTCATTACAGACTACAACCAACCGATCACAGAAGTAAGTAAGCTGGCAATGAAAAGAAAAGAGGAAGACCTGTATGACTATGTAATCGTGACAAAAAACCGAAGGTATTGCGGTATTGCCAGCATTCAGAAGCTGCTTTTAAAACTAGCCGATATTCAGGCGGAGATTGCCAGCTTTTTAAATCCGCTTACCGGATTGCCGGGAAACCACATGATAGAAGCAAAATTAAAAGAAATCCTCCATAAAGACCAGTTCAGCGTTCTATACATTGATTTGGATCATTTTAAAGCATATAACGATACATACGGTTTCAAAAGAGGAGATGATCTTCTCAAAACCATTGGAGAACTATTGAAAAAAGTGCTTCATCAAGACCAGGCATTCCTGGGTCACATTGGCGGGGATGACTTTGTCGCTATTTTGCCCCATTACTATTACGAATGGATTTGCAGAAGTATCATTGAAGAGTTTAACAAAATCATTTCTTCGTTTTATCACCCGATTCACCTATCGCAAAAATATGTTTTTGCGGAAAATCGATTGGGTATAAAGGAGAAAATATCAATCGTCTCTGTATCGATAGCTGTTGTCACAAATGAAGTGTATACGTTTGAAAATATAGAGGAAATTGCCGAATATGCAGCAATCGTGAAAAAAAAGTGTAAAATGGTGGATGGAAGTTATTACAGCGTAAATTGACTCAGGAAACTCATTGCTAAGGAGTGTCTTTATTGAAAGTCGTTGTGACATCAGATACACACTTTCCTGGAAGAGGTAAGCAACTGCCTGTACCGCTGCTGCAGGAATGCCAATCTGCTGATTTGATTATTCATGCAGGAGACTGGGTGTCGATAGATGTATATCGCCGGCTTGCCGAATGTGCCGAGGTTATAGGTGTGCATGGCAACATGGATGATGAAAGGATACGGGACCAATTTCGGGAAAAAGAGCTTGTCCGGATCAAAGGTTTTGATATAGGGGTGGTCCATGGACATGGGGAAAATAAGACAACGGAAAAACGCGCCCTGGAAGCTTTTGAAGGGAATGACCCAGATATCATTATTTTCGGGCACTCACATATACCAATGATCCGCTATTTCAACAAAGTGATGCTCATGAACCCGGGTTCTCCTGCCGATAAGCGGCGCCTGCCTTACTTTTCATACGGGATCCTCCATATAGAAGAAAAGGGTTTTCGGGCGGAGATTGTCACATTTGGCAAATAGACTTCATTGCCTAAAGTTATTTCTCAATTAGAGTTTTCCTTGATTATTTTAGTATCAATACTTTTTTCTCTATGCTATAAGGCATGTACTATTACTGCAGTGGAATATGGATATAAGAAAAACGGATGTCGTCTGGAAAATCAGTAACAACTGATTACTAAGGGCGGCTTTTTTTTAGTTACTAAAGCAAACTCAACAAAATAGACTGACATTAAAAGGAAAATCAGGGTATAAAAGGTTCAGTAATGTTAACCATTTAACACTCATGAGAGGTTATCCATATTTATAATATAGACAACCATTTTTATCAACTGACAATTTAGTGAGGTGATTATTTAACAATTAGCGTTAACACAACTGCATCCAATTGGTTCTCAAGTCATTCGATACTAACTAAAATCCGACTTTGGAGTGTTCAACTTGAAAAAAAATATATTGCTTAAAAACTGTTTCATTATTGATGTAGAAAAAGGAAACCACATGAGTAACGGAACGATTGAAATAAGTGATGGGAAAATTGTTAAAGCAGGCCCTGCCGATGATGTTCATTTGTCATTTACAGACTATCAAGAGATTGATTTGAAAGGGTTTACAGTTCTTCCTGGCTTAATCAATGTGCATGTGCATCTCTGTCTATCAGCTGAGCCGAATCCGAATGTACTTAACCAAACTGACATTGAGACAGCGATTCATGTTATACAAAATGCACAGAAAACGTTATATAGCGGTGTAACCACGGTCCGTGACTGCGGATGTAATAACTCAGCAACCATTGAGGTTTCCAAAGCAATAGAGTCTGAAAAAGTGACTGGGTCAAGAATTATTCCTACAGGGAGAGCCTTATTAATTACAGGCGGTCATGGGAGATTTTTAGGGCGTGAAGTTGATGGTGTGGAAAATATTAGAAAAGCAGCCAGAGAAGAAATAAAAGAAGGGGCCAAAGCGTTAAAAGTAGTGGCGACTGGAGGAGTCTTGTCGCCAGGCACGGAAATTGGGGCACCTGAGTTAAATTACGAAGAGATTTTAGCTGTAGTAGAAGAAGCCAAAAAGAAAGGGCTTACCGTAGCCGCTCATGCAATTGGCACGGAAGGAATCATGAATGCTATAAAAGCAGGCGTTGATTCTATTGAACATGGCAGCTATTTAACCGATGAAGCTATTTCTTTAATGAAGGAGAAAGGTATTTTTCATATTCCAACTTTAACAGCATACCACTGTGTAGTCGAAAACAGTAATCATTCCGCTATGGACGCTTCAACAGTACGCAAGGCAAAGTCGGCACAAGAAGACAATATTCATAGCTTTATTAAGAGTCGGCAAGCCGGTGTTGAGTTTGCTGCCGGAACTGATGCCGGGACTCCATACAATCCTCATGGTGATATCCATTTAGAAATGAAGTTAATGGAAGCCAGTGGAGTTTCTAAAATGGATATTCTTAGGGCTGCTTCTATACAAGGAGCAAAACTGTTAAGGATTGATGATCAGGTGGGATCCATCGCGGAAAATAAGGTAGCCGACTTAATCGCAGTCGAAGGGAATCCACTGGAAGATTTGGATGCAATAAAAAATATTAAATTGGTCATCAAGGAAGGCAGCCTAGTCCATCATGCAATGGAAAGAAAGGAGTTGTTTGTATGATAACTACAGATGTATATAAAGATCTTCCTTTTGAGGCAGTCGAATATGAGGACCGGTTAGTCAATATAAAGAAGGCAATGTCCTCTAAAGGCGTTGACTATTTACTAATCAATGATCCAGCCGATTTAAATTATCTATTGGGATACCGCTCGTGGGGGTATACCTTTCTCGATTGGCAAGTACTCATTATTCCCTTTGACAAGGAGCCCGTTTTAGTTACAAGAATGCTGGAATCCACCAATTTTAAGGATCAAACTTGTATTAAGAATATGGTCACGTTCAATGATGAAGAAGATCCTATAGATAAAACCATTGAGATATTAAAGCAATTGGGAGTGGCCAATAAAAAAATTGCGTTATCATTGCAATCATGGTTTTTTAATGCGGGGCATTTTATTTCCCTAAAAAATAAACTTCCTCATGATGCTGAGATAGTAGATGGAATGGATATCACTGTAAATTGCAGGTTGGTAAAGTCAGACAGAGAAATTACATATATCAGAAAAGCAGCAGAAATGACCAGTAAAGTGATGAATCATATAAGAGAAACCCCTATGCTCCATCCTACAGATCATGAAATAGCTCAAAAAGTCATGAATGATCTGATATCATCAGGGAGCGAACTGCCTGCTACCCCTCCGCTGATAGGAGTAGGGAAAAGATCAACATATGGGCATCCTGTATGGGAAAACTATCAATCCTCACAGGGAGATGTAATTTTTCTGGAGTTCAGTGGCTGCTATCAAAGGTATCATGCACCTATCATGCGAACGTTAAGCATTGGAGAACCAAGTGACAAAGCCAAAAAATTTGAAGAGACCAGCTATGGTGTCATCAATCAAATAACCAACACTGTAAAACCTGGCATGAAAGTGGAAGATATCGATGCCATTTGCAAGGAATACCTATCCAGTCAGAATATGAGTCAATATTTTCATAACCGTATTGGATATTCGGTTGGGATTGGATTTACTAAATGGATGGATGGAATCAGTGTAAAGAAAGGCGTAGATGCAGAGCTTAAACCTAACATGGTATTCCACATTATCCCTTTTATAACAGATTTTGAAATTAGTGTAGCCATCAGTGAGACGATTCTGGTTACCTCCAATGGTGTTGAAAAACTTACGAATGTACCACAGGAAATTATTAAACTCTAAAAATAAAACATGAAGTGAGTATATCGATTATGTAGTTTTGGTGTGTTCAAAGAGCCTTGTTTTGATGACATCTTTCACTGGCCGGGAACTATGCTCAGATGGCTGTACGGTCCAGCAAAATATCAATATTCAATGAAGAATGAGCAGACATTCGTCATCTGCTATTCTTCATTCCGTTTTATCACATGGATCTATTGATTTAAGGAGATGATGATCATAAATTACCACCATATTTTGTATTTATCGCAAGGTGATATTGAATCAATCGATCTTAATATGAGTGAGGCTATCAATATTACCGCTGAAACCTTTGTAGAACACGGGTTGGATAAAGTAATAATGCCGGATAAAACCTCCATTGATGTTGAGGGGAATAAATTCTTCCATTCGATGCCGGCCATGGTACAGGCGAAAGATAGTGTTGGGGTCAAATGGGTATCTTATTATCCCGGCAATAAAATCAGTAATCATGTCCCTGATGCATCCTGTATTATCATTCTTAACGATACAAGTACAGGATTGCCGTTATGTATAATGGAAGGCTTATACATAACATATATTCGCACTGCAGCAGCAGCAGCTGTTACGGCTAAAAAATTAGGAAATCCACATGCAAAATCGTTAGGGATCATTGGTGCCGGAGAACTTTCCAGATGGTCTCTAAAAGCGATCCTTTCTGCTGTTCCCTCTATTAAGCAAGTTAGGGTCAAAAGCCGTACCACTCAATCAAGAGACAAGTTCTGTGATGAAATGCAGGAGCTTTATAAAGAGGTTGAATTTATAAAAGATGAAAGCATGGAGTTATTGGTAAGTGAAAGTGACATAGTTGTATCCACTACACCTCAGCCGCTGACGCCCTTCTTGGAGTTTGATTGGTTAAAAAAAGGCGGTCTTGCTTTACCTTTAGATATGATAGCAGCATGGAAAATAGATTGTTTGGAAAAGGCTGATCATGTAGTGACCGATGACAAAAGGTTTTTGTCCGAATTAATAAGTCAGAAATATGGGAATGTTCCTGCGGAAAGGCAATTTATTGAGTTTGGCGAAGTGATGAAAAATGAGGAACCGATGTGGTCAAACGAAAAGAAAATTATTGCATTTATGAACGGAGTAGGCAGTACGGACGTTACCGTAGGAAAGTATATCTATGATAAGGCCAAAAATGAAAATATTGGAACCGTATTACCACTTCTGGGCAATCGTTCCGATGCTGTGGTGCTTAAGCACTAATATTCCTAAGGAAAAGTGAGTAAATAAAAAAAATCGCCGAATGGCCCTATTGCCGGCTTTAGTCACTTTTACAACAAGTTGTGAAAGTGGCAGGTTTGATGGGAGAGAGCATGAATAAAAGGGTTAGGTGCAAGATGATCCTTATCTGAAAGAAGTGTTATGGGAGCGATTCAATTGAATAGAGGGGGCTTTTTATGCGGCAAATCAACGTGGCACAGGTAGTGGATGATAGCAAAGTAAATTCTTTACATTTAACGGTTCTTTTATGGTGTATTTTTATTATAGTCTTCGATGGCTTTGACCTTGCCATATATGGGGCAGTCATTCCAAGTCTTAGTCAGTTGTGGTCATTGAATCCGGGTGTTGTTGGTTTTATTGGAAGTTTGTCTTTAATTGGCAGTTTAATAGGGGCCCTTACTTGTGGAATAATCGCGGATAAGATAGGGCGTAAAAAAGTGATTATTGCTTGTGTTCTTCTGTTCAGTGTGTTTTCTATAATGACCGGTTTATCTAATGGGCCCGTGGACTTTGCAATATATCGATTTATTGCGGGTTTGGGATTAGGGGGTGTCGGTCCATTAGTAGTAGTACTTACCTCTGAATACTCGCCTAAATCCAAACGCAGTATGATGGTAGGTATCATGTATAGCGGGTTTTCTATTGGGGGTATATTGGTAGCTTTGTCAGGATTAGTTGTCATTCCAAATCTTGGCTGGCAATGGATGTATTATATTGGCGCACTCCCTTTAATAAGTATTCCAATACTTATTAAATATTTGCCTGAATCCCTTGCTTATTATGTTGTAAAAGGAGAGCGCGAGCAAGTCCAGAAAATACTCAAGAGATTAAATCCATCTTTTACACCGAAAAGTGACGACGTTTATGAAGTGAATTTGCCGAAAACTGGTATGCCAGTTGTTCAGCTGTTTAAAGAACGCCGGGGAACCACCACGATCATGTTCTGGATTATATGTTTTATGGGTTTACTGATGACCTATGGATTGTCCACGTGGCTTCCACAATTGATGATAAAAGCAGGTTATCCGTTAAATTCCAGTCTCTTGTTCATGTTTGCTCTGAATTTAGGGGCCATCTTAGGGGCCATTGCAGGAGGATGGTTAGCAGACCGAATTGGATCTAAAAAGGTTTTGGTCGGACTTTTTGGTTTCGGTGCCATTTGCTTATCCTTACTTGGGTTTAACCCGGGATCAGCCGTTTTATATTTCTTGATCATCGTATCCGGTGCAGCGTCTATTGGTGCTCAAATTATTGCAAATGGGTACATCTCCAAATTTTATCCAGCTCATATAAGGTCTACTGCACTTGGTTGGGCGATTGGAATCGGCCGTTTTGGTGCGATTTTGGGACCATCGATCGGTGGATTATTACTCGAATTAAGCTTGCCGATTTATATGAATTTTATTGTCTTTGCCATTCCGGCACTTTTGGCGGCATTGGCTACTTGGAATGTAAGAGATAGATACAGTGATTTTCATCAAATTAAGGCGGATAGCAGCAAGGATCAAGCAGTCATGTAATGATGGGAAGCCAAAAGAACAAGAAACGTACATGAATAGTTATAGACTTTTTTCTGAAGTTTCTACTATTAGGTAACAATGATTTCTTTTGTTCAGTAGTAAAAGAAGCTGGAGGATCTGTGTGATCCTCCAGTTCTTAGCCTACCACAGGATAAATAAATGCCGGAAACACGATCCGTCCTAAGCGAAAAGCTTGTGCTGCTCTTGTTTATAGTTTTTTAAGCAGGCTTCCATTTTAATAAAAGGGACCCGGGGTACCCATGCGTGCCCGCTTTACCAAAGCCGGGTACTTCTCCGCCTCTTCCCCATCGATTTGCTTTTCTACTTCATGAATAATACTTTCCAACGAGTAGGCAATTCCCTTATCATCTTTATACATCACATTTTTGGGCGAAAAATGAACCGGAGAATCCAGTCCGGCAGCGGCTGAGATTCGGAACAAAGCTTTTCTTAATGTTATGACGTAGTTGGCTGCGCGGTGTTTTTTCTCTTCAATGACAAGCGCTTTTTGCAGCTGGGGGTCGGTTGTTGCCACGCCGACCGGGCATTCATTGGAATGGCATTTTAATGTCTGGATGCATCCGACGGAGATCATAAACCCTCTTGCAATTTGAACAAGGTCAGCCCCCATGGCCAGGGCAATGGCGATCCGGTCCGGTGAAAACAGCTTTCCTGAAGCAATAATTTTGACGCGGTCACGGACACCGTACTTTTTAAGGGTGGCAGCCAGTATGAGCAGGCTGGATTTGACAGGCAGCCCGACACTGTCCGCCAGTTCTTGGTACGAGGCGCCTGTTCCGCCTTCACCCCCATCCACTGTAATAAAATCAGGCCCTTTTCCGGTTTCGCTCATATATTTTGCGAGTTCCTGAACGCTGCTATTTCCGCCGATAACTATTTTAATGCCAACGGGTTTTCCTGTCGTTTCGCGGATTTTTTCAATAAAATCACACATGGACGGAACATCGTGAAATTGGTGAAAGCGGTTGGGGCTGTCGATGGATTGATATGGCGGCACCTTTCGGATTTCAGCTATTTCCGGATTGACTTTTTCCGCATCAATGTGTCCGCCCCGTACCTTGGCCCCTTGGCCTAGTTTGATCTCAAATGCTTTGACTTGCGGTATTTCGCTTTTTCTTTTTAATTCACCCCAGTCCATTTCACCTTTTGGGTCGCGTACACCAAACAGCCCCGGCCCGATTTGCATAATAATGTCAACATTGCTTTCCAGATGATAGGGTGACAATCCACCCTCGCCGGTATTCATCCAGGTTCCTTTAGCAATCTCCAATCCTTTGGATAGGGCGATAATAGCATGTTTGCCCAGGGATCCGTAACTCATGGCGGACATGCCGATAAGTCCTTTTAATACAAAAGGATGCGCCAGATCTGGTCCGATAACGACGGCATCGTCATCATGAAGCAAATGGGCGGATGACACATCTTCTTCCAATTTTTCCACGCGTTGTGTAAAAAGGGGATCTTTGATAAGAAGATACCTATTTGTTAGAGCCATAGTCTCCTTGTCGACCTTCAACTCTTCCGTCAGCTTCGGAAACATGTCATTCCGGACATAATAGCCCTCTTTCTCAAAGTCTCTTCTTGATCCAAATCCGACGACATCACGCTTATATTTTGAACTTCTTACAATATGCTCATAATCCGCTCTTGAAAAAGGCCTGCCCTCCGTATCACTATTAAACCAATATTGGCGCATTTCCGGCCCGATTTTCTCAAGAAAGTAACGCATTCTTCCAAGGAGAGGATAATTTCTTAAAATCGAGTGCATTTTCTGTTTCCGGTCAAAGGTTATTAAATATATGAACATCCCCAGGATGGCCGCGATGACCAAGGCACCGACGGAAAAACCAATTAAAATGAATAGATCCGAAACAATCATGTTGCCCTCCATGTCCATACGTTTTAAGCTATATTGTCCAGATTTCCCTTTTTTTATCAGAAAAAGCTATATACAGTTGGCTGTTTCCGTAGTACCATCGAGGAAAAGCCCGAACTGCCCAGGTCATCATTCATGGAGGCTTTGATGAATAAACTATAGAGAAACATGAATATCTGAAAAGGAAAAGGGGTTTTCTGATGAGTATAATGAAAGGGTTAAAAAGTAAGCTGGCAGGGCTGTTTGATGCTGTGTACCGGTATCCGTTAACGATGCTGTTTTTATTGGCTGCTGCCACAGTCAATATAAATATGATTCATCATGAAACAGAAAAGTACGTTACTTATTTCCTGGCATTCCTGATTGGGGCCTTGCTCAGTGTCACGGCACAGCAAGTATTTGAGCGGTTTTTTAATAAAGTAAGCGAGCGGATGTTGCTTAATGGAGGAACGGTCCTTTTAACTGCAGGCTATTTCATTGCTATTCGTTCAGCAGGGGACTTTAACTTGGAATTGGGGACAAAAACCGCTGTGGCTGTTTTTGCCCTCATAATGGCCTTTTTATGGGTACCGTCCATTAAAAGCAAAGTCACATTCCATGACAGCTTTATGGCTGTTTTTAAAGCTTTTTTGACAACCATTTTGTTTTCGGCTGTTATAGGGATGGGGCTGAATGCCATCCTCATGGCGGTGGATGAACTATTGTTTTCGCTTCATTACAAAATATATTCCCATGTTTTGAACTTGATTGGGACGTTATTTGCCCCTATCCTTTTCCTTTCCTTCATCCCTCCTTATCCCGGAAAAAAAGATGAAGCAAAGACAGAAGATGAACTGGCAAATCAGACGGAAGAAGTGGAAAAGGCGGTACATTGTCCAAAGATATTAGAAGTCCTGATTTCCTACATTATCATTCCGCTGACAGCCCTATATACTGTCATTTTGCTTGTGTATGTTCTTTTAAATATTCGGGGAGACTTCTGGTCCAACAACTTAATGGAACCTATGCTTGTTTCCTATGCGATCACAGTCATTGTTGTCTATCTGCTGGCAAGCAGTATTCAAAATAAATTTTCAGCCTTTTTCAGAAGAGTGTTCCCAAAAGTTCTACTTCCGATTGTACTGTTCCAAACGATTGCTTCTGTATTAAAAATAGGGGAAATGGGGCTGACCCACGGGCGGTATTACGTCATTATGTTCGGGGTCTTTGCTCTGATTGCAGCAGTCATTTTCAGTTTTTTTTCACCCGGAAAAAACGGGTGGATTGCCGCAGTATTGCTGGTCTTTTCAGCTGTATCGGTCATTCCTCCGGTGGATGCCTTCACTACCAGCCGTAACAACCAGACGAATCTGCTGAAAAGCACTTTAGAGGAGAACAACATGTTTGAAAATGGTGAAGTGATTCCAAATGGAGATATTTCTACTGAGGATAAGCAAAGAATCACTAAAACGGTCAGCTATTTGGACCGAATGGATTATACGAAACGCATTGACTGGCTTCCGGATAACATTTTTTATAACAATCAGTTTAAAGATACATTTGGTTTTGAAGAGGTGTACGTGGAACCTGACGGAGAGAAGGGATCCCAATATGCACATCTGGACTGGGAGCAGAGCCCCGTTGTAAATGTTGAAGATTACGATCGGATGCTGCACCTGACTATTTTTGATCATGAAGAAAAAGATTCCGGAAAGGAAATCCAATTTGAAGTGCAAGGCGCTGAGTTTACGTTAGTTCAAGGATGGGAAGAGAACGATTCGGTCATCCGCTTGATCAATGAGCAAGGAAATGAATTCATACAAGTACAAGCAAAAGAAGTGTTCGATGAAATCTTGGGGGATGAAAAAAGTTCCGGAGGACAAGGCAAGGAGCTTTCTGTAGAGAGTGCTACCGTTACACGTGAAAACGACCAGGTGAGATTCGATTTTCTTATCCAATCTGTTGACCGTTACAATGATCAATACTACGCCGATATGTATGTGTTTATCCAGGTGAAAGAAGGTGCCTTTGTGAACGGCCCCCATGATTAGATGTTCATCCGGTAATGGCGGTGTTTTTTCAGGCGTTGGTTGTAAAGAACCGTTAACTATGACAAGATATGGGGTGACAGTCATCTTTCCAATAAAGAAAATTATATAAATGGGGGAAAACATAATGTCTAATGTTCCGAACTGCCCTAAGTGTAACTCAAAGTATACGTATGAGGATCGGGAAATGTTGGTGTGCCCGGAATGCGGAAATGAATGGAATCCAACGGAAGAAACGGAAATCGGCGAGAGCCAAACGGCAGTAAAAGATGCGCACGGAAATATTCTCAAGGACGGCGATACGGTTACGGTCATTAAGGACTTAAAGGTAAAAGGGAGCTCGTCCGTTGTTAAAATGGGTACAAAGGTCAAGAATATCCGTCTTATTGACGGAGACCACGATATAGACTGTAAAATTGACGGCTTTGGGGCCATGCAGCTGAAGTCAGAGTTTGTGAAGAAGGCGTAATTTTGGCAAGCGGATGATGTTCACACGAATATCAGGTACTCGGGGAAATTATTGAGTGCCTATTATCTCTGTCGGTACGGATATCGGGTTCCGGGAAAGTGTGAGAGCCCGTTTTCCATGTCTGTATGATTATCAGGCTCGCGATAAAACCCAAATGCCCGCTATCAAAGTTCGTATACATATCATGCTCCCGAGAACGCTAAAGTGAACAGTTTGTTAAAAGCCAATGATCTTATGTTATTTTTAAATTCTTCAGGCCTTAACAAAGGGAGAGGTCTATACCTATTAGCCGTTGTTCCGTAATCCGCAAACTTGTAGTATTCCGGCCGGTCCCTTAAAATGGGCATATCACTTACTTTTTGTAACTGGAGGAATGCCTCATGGAAATAGGGATCTCGACTTTTGTTGAAACAACGCCCGACCCGCAAACCGGTGAATTGATCACTCACGCTCAAAGATTGCGTGAAGTGGTTGAGGAGATCGTATTGGCAGACCAGGTAGGTTTGGATGTATTTGGCGTGGGGGAGCACCACCGGCAAGATTACGCCGCTTCGGCACCTGCCATTTTACTTGCTGCTGCAGCTCCGCAAACCAAGCATATCAGGCTGACAAGTGCAGTGACTGTACTTTCTTCTGACGATCCGGTCCGCGTATTCCAGCAATTTGCCATGCTGGATGGGATATCTGACGGTCGCGCGGAAATCATGGCCGGACGTGGGTCTTTTATCGAATCTTTTCCATTATTCGGCTATAGTTTGAATGATTATGAAGAGCTGTTTGATGAAAAGCTTGAGCTATTGCTCAAATTGCGGGAATCTGAAAGAGTATCATGGGAAGGAAGACATCGTCCTGCGATTGACAATTTGGGTGTTTACCCTCGTCCCGTACAGGATCCGCTTCCGGTCTGGATCGGCAGCGGAGGGACCCCGAAATCTGTCGTTCGAGCCGGCATCTTGGGACTTCCGCTAGTTCTGGCGATCATTGGGGGCAGGCCGGCACAGTTTGCTCCGCTTGTGGAAATATATAAAAAGGCAGCTGCACAGTCAGGACATGATCCCTCAAAGCTTCAGGTTGCTTCTCATTCCCATGGTTTTGTAGCGGAAACAACAGAAAAAGCGGTTGAGCAATTTTTCCCTTCAACCCAGTATGTGATGAACGTACTCGGAAGGGAAAGGGGCTGGGGTCCTTATACACGTGCCAGCTTTGATGCAGCGAGAAGCCCTGAGGGCGCCTTATATGTGGGAGATCCGGAAACAGTAGCTCAAAAGATTATAGCCCTTCGCAAAAATGTCGGAGTGACCCGGTTTATGCTGCATGTTCCACTAGGTTATGAGTAGTGATAAACATGTCTATTTTAGGAATGGTTTATGATAAGTGGGGTAACTGTCCTACAGTACACCTCTACTAGTAGCCACTATAACAACACTTCGTTAATCTTTAATTCATAATAATCTTCATCTACATTTCCGAATCATCTATTATTCTGTATTAAATTTTTTTGTTACAATTTCGATAGCGTTTCTTTTCTAAATTGGAATGAGCATTATGGATTTGAAATAAAATCAAACCGTTTGTAAACAAGTTTCACCGTTTTGCCCCTTTGGCTTTGCTTATAGGGCATTTTTATGTTTAAAAAACCTTTATATTCTTCGTATCGGTCCTATGGTTGGAGAAGAAAAAGGATATTTAACTTAAAGGTATCAATTTTCAAATGTATTTGTTCATTGAGTATTACAATGCTAACTACCCATTTTATTGTTAATTATGGGGTGTCGCGTTAGGAAAAAGCGGATTTACAACGATAAGTATTTTGCTACAAGCTTATTTAGACATTGGGAAGCCATTTAAAAAGCTGATATCATTTTGTATCAATAGGCATCTTATTGAGATTATGAGGGTTTATTCTTAAACTGAAAGGTTATAGTGTTCTCGCATTTATTTCCAATAGTCTAAATTATATATTAATAATAGAAGGAATTTAAATATATTTTGTAGAATTAATTATTGATTATAATTATGGATGGAGGATGTTTTATGTCGATATATGAAACATTACCAGACGAGCGTTTAGCAGAATTTTTTGTGGGAATTAATAGGTATATAGAAAAAGGTATTCTATCTGAAGCTATGTATTATGAAATAGAACTTATAAAAAAAGCTGCCCTAAAGAGAGAATTAACAGAATTGGATTTAAGAAAGCTTTATCTGAAAGCAGAAAAAATTGGAGCATAGATGAAATTTTTTAACGTTGTAATTATGCATTTATATTAACTTTAAAGTGAGATCTATTGGAATATCAATGGTTCACACTTCATTTACATATATTCAATGTTGTTTTGTTAAAGTAATGCACCCGTTAGTTAAGTGTTACGGTTTCATTGAATGAAATTCCAAGATAGCTATATCTTATATGAACCTTATTTCTTCGTTATGAAAAGTACTAATCCCATAAATTACATCATCTTATGGAGCAGTCTCTCCTTTTAAGTTAGCCGAGGGCGAAGTCCCTGGATTTATGGGTGCTTCATCTATATTCATATAGCTATATTTTTAGCTAATTCATTAGTATCATCATCAGTTATGATAAAATCTTGTGTCCATTACTAACATGTAATCTTGTTATTAACGGCTTTTCTTATTATTTACCGAAACATCTAATAGTTTTACTTCACTAAAGCCTTTATTACCAACACCACCAACAACTGATCTATTGTCCTCGCTTGATGCAAGTGTACCAATCTCTAGTGGTGGATTGAATTTTAAAAAGAAATAACCTTCCCCTATAATTATGATTAATAATAAAGCGGAAATCCAAGTTTCCTCCTCAACTCCTCTATCCCCTTTGCAATCAATCTTTAACCCTTCTTTGGTTAATTCAATCATAATTATTTCAAACAGCAAGAAATCACAACGTCTTTATCTAAGTTTTGCTCCGTTGGCTCAATAAAAAAAACTAAAACCATGCATATATCATCAATGAAATTCAGACCCTCCTCTTATGCTGGAAATGTAGAGTGACAATTATATATATTGCATCGTACATAAAAGTGAAAGAGGGCCATTATTAGAAATTAAACAAAATAGTCAAGCAATATTTTGTTTATCCCTTTTCTTTTTCACCTGTGAGATGAAGAACAACAAAAACGGTATCGGAAATAGGACAATCATGTATGTATATACGTTAATTGCTTCCTCGAGACGGAAGTGTTCTTTTGAAATATAAAGGGTACTAAAAAAGGTTAGAACAATGAGAGCAGTGAATACAATACGTCTCATCCATTTTGATGAAGATTGGGATATGCTCATGTCATAAGCGATTCTAAAATAAAGACTACAACGGATGTATGTACCGAACGTCATTAAAATCATGCCATATATGTCAAAGCGATCGATAAATCCTAAATTGATTGTTCGTACGATTTCTTGCGCCGGGTATGTAAAATTATCAGCCTGTCCCAGTCCGAAAATTGTAATGACACCGGTTGTTGTTGAATTCATCATCAGGGCGTTTAACAATATCCCAATGACCCACAATAAAAATAATCGTTTTTCACGGGTATCTTTGATCGGTACACATAATAATAACAACAATTCTACCCAAATGCTTAAAAGAATTAGGGAGCCCCATAAAGCTGGACTCCAGCCGAATTCTAACAAAGGCTGGAGTTCACTCCAATCTTTTTTTGGCGTATCCATCAATGTAACGGTATGACCTGTGACCAAACCTATAAAAGTTAACACACCTGCAGTCAATGCAATTCGTTTAATGCCCTTTGTGGCTGCGTAGATAAAAAATAACAAAAACCAAATGGCTGTGGCAATTTGAGGTGTCTCAGGTAAAAAGTCGATGAATACAACATCAACCAAGGAAGAAAACGAAAGTATCGTTAAAAACAAAAAATAAATAATGAAAAGAATGCTAACAATTCTACCGAACCATTTACCTAAAAGTAGGTAAAGCATCTCGGAAATATTGAGGTCAGGATGGTTCAAACGCAGTCGGTAAATGGCAAATGCAAATGCAAATGCGGCCGGAAGTGAGAGAAGGACAGAAATCCAAGCGTCTCTTCCAGCAACATCAATGATTAATGGGAGGATAACGACATGTCCCATGATTGGAAGTGTCATGATGATTAAAAACAGCGTCTCCCATTTTGTTAACATTAATCTTACTCCTTTACAAAAGTTTACTTTGAAAACGGATAGGGGTTGTTGTAAGGTTTTCGATGTTCACGATGAACACTTTCTTTAATCAACCCTTCATGAGTAAAATTCGCATCGATATGAATAGATACCTCTGCATTGGCAAAGATGTCATTCCATTCAGAACGGATATTTTGCCACTGTTTTGGATAGGTACGATATGTTTCCGGTCCAATCTCAGTAATATCTGTTTTTAGTTCTTGTTGTAATTTCTTTAAAGTGGAACGAATATCATTTTCAACGTGACGGGAGATTTTTTTTTCAATATCTTTAAAGAAACGTCTGTTAATTTTTTTTGATGTCACATTGTCAGCCAGCGTGCCTTCAATCTTTGTTTGGATATCTACATGTAAATTTTTTTCACTTAAATTCGTTTTGGTTTTCGTCTTTGCTTTATTAATTTCAAGGGAAACCTTCTCCTTTTCGTTGAGGGATACGGTGATGCTCCCACCTTCAACATGATCTAAAAGCCAATTTAACCCGGTCGTTTCTTTCGCATTAAGCTGCCCCACCATTTTATTGTTTTTGATGACTGCAGTTCCATCTATTGAAGTGACTGTTTGTCCATCTACCTTTTTAATTGAAATCATTGGTACATAGGCGTTAGAAATGGATCCTTCCAACAATTTATAAAATTCGCGAAGTGTGATTGGTGCATAGTCGGAGACAAATTGTGTTTGCTCCAACGCAGAAGCAATCTCTATAGCAGTAAGATTTTCATACAGGGTCGATGTATTCAATATATCGCTAGGATTTTCGTTCGTTATAAATAGGTAACTGTTTAGCCGAAGCATCTGATCTCGCCTAATGACGTCGAGCACATGAACAAAATCCTCATGTGCCAGCTTTTCACCAATCAACCATACACGGGCGTGTCCAAATTCAAGGCGTCGCTTTGCATACCGAATTAAACCACGGGCTCCCTCTAATAATGTATCGGCTTTTTTTTCCAATACGATGTGTTGACCATTGCCTTGTCCATTGCCTTGACCTCCTTGTTGATTGGTTGGTTTGATAATTTCAACGCTTACATTTAATCGATCATCGGATTTATCCAAACCAACCCCGTGAACGAGTGCTACATTATCGAGCTCTTGGCTGTTCCAGCAGCCTGTTAATAATAGGAGGCTGCATAGTATGATGAAGAATGTTCGTTTCATTGTTTATCACCTGTGTCCGGAAGTGTGAATAAAGACATCGGATAATACCACCTCTGCCATATTTTAGAGCCACCTATGACATGATTTAGAGCCACCTCTGCCATAACTGAGCCACCTCCTATATAATTGATTTGCACTTCAGTGTGCAAA